>NZ_JSYB01000020.1:0-61977 GCF_054823945.1 Tepidiphilus sp. HLB4
GGCGGGGGTTTTTGCGTCTACGAGTGCGCTGTTTACGCCAAAAAAGAAGCCCGCTTCAGGCGGGCTTCATGCATGGGCTTGCCGAAACGTCACACTCGGCGCTTGTATTCACCGGTGGCCGTATCGATTTCGATCTTGTCGCCGATCTCGACGAATGCCGGGACCATGAGCTCGTGGCCAGTCGGCTTGATGCGGGCCGGTTTCATTACCTTGCCGGAGGTGTCACCACGCACGGCCGGCTCGGTATATTCGACTTCCCGGACCACGGAGGAGGGAAGTTCGACCGCGATCGCCTTGCCCTGATAGAGCACGACTTCGCAGCTCATGCCGTCTTCGAGGTAGGGAAGGACGTTTTCCATGTTGTCCTTTTCCACCTCGTACTGGTTGAATTCCTCGTCCATGAACACGTACATCGGATCGGCAAAGTAGCTGTACGTGCATTCCTTGCGCTCGAGGATCACGGTGTCGAATTTCTCGTCGGCCTTGTAGACTGCTTCGGTGACGTTGCCCGTGAAGAGGTTCTTCAGTTTCATCTTTACGACGGCGGCGTTGCGGCCGGATTTGTTGTACTCGGCCTTCTGGACGATGAAAGGCTCGTCCTTGATGAGGACGACGTTGCCGGCGCGCAGTTCCTGGGCTTGCTTCATCATGGGTGTGGTTTCCCGCAGTTCCGTTGAAAATAAACGATCATTTTATCGCGTTTCTGGCAATGAAGTCGAGCAGCCGGGTGCAGAGGTCTTCCTGGCGAGCAAGGTGGTGGCACCAGCGGCGGCAATGCGCTTGCCAGAGATCGCGTTGTTGCCATAGACCATCCCAGTCTTGAGCGGTTTCCTCGCCGCGGTTGCTGCGCTGGAACAGGCGGCTTATCGAATCGCCGAGTGCCGCCGGCGCATCGGCGAGGTAGTGGTCGAGAAACGCGTCGAGCTTGAGCAGATGGGCATTTCTTTCCTGGCGATAGGGGTGCCAGAGAAAGGGGCGTCCACTCCACTGGGCGCGGACGAAAGAGTCTTCGCCTCGTACCCAATTGAAATCACAGCTCCATAGCAATCGGTCGAAATCGTCCTGCGCCAGCATGGGCAAAGGGACGAAGCGCACGTGTGGCGTTCCCGGAAGGGCGAGGGCTCGGGTACCGAGTTCGAGGCCGGAGCGAGCGAGCGCTTGACGCGGCTGCCCCGGAGGGACGAAGACACTCGTCGCTCGGGGGGCGCTGGCGAGCCAGGCGCGGAATGCGTCCAGCTCGGCGTCGGCATAGCAAAACAGGGTGATCCGCTGCGTTTCGACCGTTTCGACCTGTCCGATGCGCGCCAGGAAGCGGGCGATCTGCTCCGGATCACCTTGAAAGCGGTCGCGCTGCTCGAGGAGCGTGCGTTCGCGCAGTAGGCCGCCGGTGCGGCGGGTGAATCCGGGGACGAAGAACCTGGCGGTGAGCGGCAAGCGGGGGTGGGGGGAGGAGAGGCCATGGACTTCTTCGGCCCAGGATTCCGGTGTGAGGTGCTCGAGGTGGATCCAGCAGGGGGTGGGGTGGCGGCTGGCAAGCGCCTCGAGCCAGGGTTCGCCCAGGCCGCAGCCAAAGGCTTCGATGGCGACGTCGATGTGCGCCAGGGCTTCGCGATCGTGCGCATCCGGTTGTGGACGATGCCAGCGGCGCAGGATGAGCCGGCCGAGCCGCTGGATCTCTGCGTCGGCGCGGACTTCGGGGGCGAAGGCGGCGAGGGTGCCGGGGTCGTCGATCCAGAGGATGACGTCCTTGCCGAAGTCGTCGCGCAGCTGGCGGGCGAGGCGCCAGGCGACGCCGGCGTCGCCGTAGTTGTCGATGACGGAGCAGAAGATGCCGAACTGCATGGCGGTCCGAGAAAAAATGGGAGTCTAGCCGCTCTTGCAGGTTCCTGGGCAGGTGTATAATGTTTTTTCAGGGATTTTTCCGATGGCCTTGTGGTGAGGGTGCAAAGATGCGCAAAGGAATGAGGACTTTGGTGCTGTCGGCGGCGATGGGAATGTCGTGTGCGGCAGCGTGGGCCGAGGAGGAGGCGTTGCCTCAGCTTGATCTCGATTTGCCCAGCGGCGTCTATCGGTGCGAAGAAGGAACCAAGCAGCTGGGCGTGGAACGGGTGCGCCAGGATAGCGATAAGGTTGTGGTGCGCTGGGAGGGCAAGCGCTACACCTTGGCGCGCGACGTCTCTTTCTCGGGCTTGCCGCGCTACGAGGATCGGCAAAACGGCCTGCTGTGGGTCGACCTGCCGTGGAAGAGCGTGCTGCTCAACACTAAGACCGAGCGCCCGATGGCGGCCGATTGCGTCTATGCCCAAGGGGTCGATCCTTCCGTGCTCGATGCGCCGGTGAAAGTGGCTGCAGCCAAGACGAAGAAAAAAACTGCCGCGAAACCGTCCAAGCCGGCGCCGCAGAAAACGGCCAAGGTGACGACGGCTTCGTCCTCCAACTGAAACGATCTCCGCGCACGGCGGGCGTGGCGTCGCGATGACGTCCGCCCGCCGTCGGTTTGATAAAATCTCTTTTTTTTATTTCTCGAGGAGTGATCCATGGCCGTAGAGCGTACGCTGTCCATCATCAAACCCGATGCCGTCGCCAAGAACGTGATCGGCAAGATCTACCAGCGCTTCGAAGATGCCGGTCTCAAGATCGTCGCCGCGAAGATGGTATGGATGTCGGAAAAAGAGGCCGGCGCTTTCTATGCGGTGCATAAGGACCGCCCCTTCTACAAGGATCTGGTGGCCTTCATGACCTCCGGTCCGGTGATGGTGCAGGTGCTAGAAGGCGAGAACGCCATCGCCAAGAATCGCGAGCTGATGGGCGCGACCGATCCGAAAAAGGCTGCTCCGGGCACCATCCGCGCCGATTTCGCCGACTCGATCGACGCCAACGCGGTGCACGGTTCTGATGCGCCCGAAACCGCCAAGGCGGAGATCGCCTTTTTCTTCCCGGAAATGAACATTTATTCGCGTTGAAGGGTCCATGCCGTCAGGAGATGCCCCTGGCGGCCGTACGATGACAACTCTGACGAACCTGCTCGATTTCGACCTGCCGCAACTCACCGACTGGGTTCAGTCCCTCGGTGAGCGTCCTTTCCGTGCACGTCAGATCTTTCGCTGGATCCATCGTGAGGGCTGCGAGGACTTTGCAGCGATGAGCGACGTGGCGAAGAGCCTGCGCGCCAAGCTCGAGGAACAGGCGATCATCGCTGCGCCGCGCGTGCTGCGCGACAGCGTCTCGCGCGACGGTACGCGCAAGTGGCTGCTCGACGTGGGTGGGGGCAACGCCGTGGAGACGGTGTTCATTCCCGAACGCTCGCGCGGCACGCTGTGTGTTTCTACTCAGGCCGGCTGCGCGCTCGAGTGTGCCTTCTGCTCCACGGGTAAGCAGGGATTCAACCGCAATCTCAGCACCGCCGAGATCCTGGGGCAGCTGTGGCTCGCCAACCGGCTGCTGGGTGCGGCCAAGGCCGAGGGCGATTGGGACGCGGCCGAAGGGCCGGACAACGGTCGGGTGGTGACCAACGTCGTGCTCATGGGCATGGGCGAACCGCTGGCCAATTTCGAGGCGGTGGTGCGTGCCCTGCGCGTGATGCTCGACGATCACGGCTATGGCCTGTCGCGGCGTCGGGTCACGGTATCGACTTCCGGAATCGTGCCGGCCATCGACCGCCTGCGCGAGCAGTGCCCGGTGGCGCTGGCGGTGTCGCTGCATGCGCCCAACGATGCGCTGCGCGATCGGCTCGTGCCGATCAATCGCAAGTATCCCCTGCGCGAGCTGCTCGCAGCTTGCCAGCGCTATCTCGAGCGCGCGCCGCGCGACTTCATCACGTTCGAATATGTGTTGCTCGCCGGGGTCAACGACGAACCGGAGCACGCGCGTGAGCTGGTGGCCTTGGTGCGCGACGTGCCCTGCAAATTCAACTTGATCCCATTCAATCCCTTCCCCGGCGCGCCGTTCGCGCGGCCCGAGGAAGATCGCATCCGTCGTTTCGCTTCCATTTTGATGGAGTCGGGATTGGTGACGACGACGCGCAAGACGCGCGGTGACGACGTGGCTGCTGCCTGCGGTCAGCTCGCCGGCCAGGTGCGCGACCGCACGCGCCGTTCGCGTGAGGCGGCAGGCGTTGACCAAGGAGAGGTGGCATGAAGCTTCCGAGACGATCGAGCTTGCTGCTGCTCGCGTTCGCCCTGTCGGGGTGTGTGAGCCAGACCTTGCATTCTGAATCCAACCTCATGGATTCGAGCTATGTCCGGCCGCTGTTGGAGCGCAAGCCCGATCGGCCGGAAGAGGTGCGGGCGAAGGCGCACATCGATCTGGCGCTCGCCTACATCGAGATCGGCCGCGTCGATGTGGCTTTGGACGAATTGCGTGCCGCTGCTGCCGAGGCTCCCGATTATCCACCGCTGCACTATGCCTGGGGCGTGACGCATCTGGCGATCGGCGATCGGGTCCAGGCCGAGAGCGGCTTGAAGCGCGCTCTGGCGGCAGCGCCGCGCGATCCCGATTTCAACTACGCCTACGGCTGGTTCCTGTGTACGGGGCCGGATCCGGCAAGTGGCCTGCCTTACATCGAGCAGGTCGTGACCAATCCCTATTATGGGGGCAAGGCGCGTGCCTATGCCAATCTGGCCTGGTGTCAGGACATGACCGGGAACCGGGAGACCGCCCGCCGCAGCATCCAGGAGGCGATCCGGCTCGAACCCCGCAACACCGTCGTCCTCTATCAGGCTGCCCGATTGGCCCAGCGTTGGGGTGAATGGGACAAGGCTTCCGATTATCTGCAGCGCTTGATGCGCGAGATCGATCCCGATCCCGCCGTGCTGTGGATGGCGCTCAACGTCGAGCGCAAGCGCGGGGATACCGCGGCTTTCGAGCAGTATGCCAAGAGGCTTAGAACGGAGTTTCCCGACAGCCCCGAGGCCGAACGGTTGCAGCAGGGGGCGTGGGAGCCGTGACGAACCAGCAGCCGGGAGACCCTCGCGCGGTCGGCGTGCAGCTGGCGCACGCGAGGATGCAGCAAGGGCGGACGATCGCCGAGATGGCGCAGCAGCTGAAATTGCTGCCACGGCAGGTCGAGGCGCTCGAAGAGGGGCGTTTCGAGGCGCTGCCGGGCCCGGTGTTCGTGCGCGGCTTCGTGCGCAATTATGCCCGCGCGCTTGGTCTGGATCCTGAGCCCTTGCTCGAAATGCTCGGTGAGCAGGACCCCGACAAGGAAGTGGTGCTCACGCCCGTCTCCAATGCTCGAGGGGAGATCAGGGTGCGCCGTTTCCGGCCGTGGCGGGTACTCTGGCGCTATGTGCTCCCCGCCCTCGTCCTTTCCTTGGTCGTGGCGGCGTATTTCGACTGGTTTCGCATGCCTGAGCCCGTGGATCAGGAAAACGCGGCGGCGGTATTGCTGCCGCCGGGTGAGCCCGAAGCCGACGCGGCTGAAAAAGCCGAAAAGGCGGCATCGGAAGAAACGAACGAACCGGGGACTTCAGTCGGCGGTAACGGAGAAACGGGCGGGGCCGCAGTTCCTGCGCCGGCTCCCGTTGTCCCGTCGGCCGCGCCTATGCCCGCTGCAGAAGAGGAAAAGGCGGAGCCTGCCGTGCCGACCTTGCGCTTTTCCGCTTCGGGACGCTCATGGATCGAAGTGCGGGACGCCAAAGGTACGGTGCTTTTCTCTCGCATACTCTCGGCTGGGGAGCGAGCGGAGGTGCCCGGCGAGCCGCCCTTGAACGTGGTGGTGGGCAACGCCCCGGCGGTCGAGGTCGAGTTCCAGGGACATCCTGTGGACGTGAAACACGCAGCCAAGAACGGTGTGGCCAAGCTGCGTCTGCAATGAGAACGGGGAAGGACATGACGGGGCAGGAAACTCGGCTGCCGGAGGACGACGAACCTCGTAGTGGACCTGCGCCACGCCGACCGACGCGCCAGGTGCAGGTAGGGAACGTGACGATCGGTTCGAACGCGCCCATCGTCGTGCAGTCCATGACCAATACCGCGACGAGCGAGGTCGAGGCCACGGTGCGTCAGGTGCTGGCACTCGCGCGTGCCGGTTCCGAGCTGGTGCGGCTCACGGTCAATGACGAGGCGGCCGCGCGCGCGGTGCCCGAGATTCGCGAACGCCTGTTGCGCGCCGGTTGCACCGTACCGCTGGTGGGCGACTTCCATTACAACGGCCACCAGCTGCTGCGCGAGTATCCGGCCTGCGCCGAGGCGCTGGACAAATGGCGCATCAACCCGGGCAACGTCGGACAGGGAGAGAAACGCGACCGGCGTTTCGCCGAGATCGTCGAACTCGCCTGCCGTTACGACAAACCCGTGCGCATCGGAGTGAATTGGGGCAGCCTCGACCCGGCCGTGCTCGCGCGCCTCATGGACGAGAATGCCCGGCGCGCCCAGCCCTGGTCGGCCGGGGCGGTGATGCGCGAGGCGCTCGTGACGTCCGCCCTCGAATCGGCAGCGCTCGCCGAGCGCTACGGCCTGCCGGCCGATCGCATCGTGCTCTCGGCCAAGGTCTCGAGCGTGCAGGATCTCATCGCCGTCTATCGCGCGCTCGCGCAGCGCTGCGATTATCCGCTGCACCTGGGCCTTACCGAGGCGGGCATGGGTAGCAAGGGCATCGTCGCCTCGACCGCGGCGCTCGCCGTGCTGCTGCAAGAAGGGATCGGCGACACCATCCGCGTCTCCCTCACGCCTGCGCCGGGGGGTGATCGCACCGAAGAAGTGGTGGTGGCGCAGCAGATCCTGCAGACCATGGGGCTGCGGGCGTTCACGCCGATGGTGACGGCCTGCCCGGGATGTGGGCGTACGACTTCCTCTTTTTTTCAG
This sequence comes from Tepidiphilus sp. HLB4, assembly GCF_054823945.1. NCBI lineage: Bacteria > Pseudomonadati > Pseudomonadota > Hydrogenophilia > Hydrogenophilales > Hydrogenophilaceae > Tepidiphilus > Tepidiphilus sp. HLB4. The sequence goes on from NZ_JSYB01000020.1 coordinate 6,805, forward strand.
GAGTTGGCCGAATCGACCCAGAACTACGTGCGCGCGCGCATGCCCGAGTGGCGCGAGCGCTATGACGGGGTGGAGCAGCTGACGCTGGCCGTGATGGGCTGCGTCGTCAATGGCCCGGGTGAATCCAAGCATGCCCACATCGGCATCTCGCTGCCGGGCACGGGCGAGGCACCGGCCGCGCCCGTGTTCGTCGACGGGCAGAAGGTGGCCACCCTGCGCGGTCCGAACCTTGTCGCGCAGTTCCACGCCATGATCGAAGCCTACGTGGCGCGGCGTTTTCCGCCGAAGCTTACGCAACACGACGAGGAAGCATGAGCGCAACGAAACTGCAGGCGGTGCGCGGGATGAACGACATCCTGCCGCCCGAATCCGATTGGTGGGAAGAATTCGAGGAACGGGTGCGTACCTGGGCGCGCGCCTATGGCTATCGCCCCATTCGTACGCCCATCGTCGAGCCGACGGCGCTCTTCAAGCGTGCCATCGGCGAGGTGACCGACATCGTCGAGAAGGAGATGTATTCCTTCGAGGACGTGCTGAACGGTGAACACCTGACCTTGCGTCCCGAGGGGACGGCAGGCTGTGTTCGGGCGGTGATCGAGCACAACCTCCTCTTCCAAGGGCCGCAGCGGCTCTATTACCTGGGCCCGATGTTCCGCCACGAGCGGCCGCAGAAAGGGCGTTACCGGCAGTTCCACCAGGTCGGCATCGAGGCGCTCGGCTTTGCCGGTCCCGACATCGACGCCGAGCTCATCCTCATGGGCGCGCGCCTGTGGGACGAGCTGGGATTGCAGGACGTGCGGCTCGAGATCAACTCACTGGGTTCCAGCGAGGAGCGCGCCGCGCACCACCGGGCCTTGGTCGAGTACTTCCGCGCCCGCTACGACGAACTCGACGAGGACGGTAAACGGCGCCTCGAGCGCAATCCGCTGCGTATCCTGGATTCGAAGAATCCGGCGATGCAGGAACTCATCGAGGGGGCGCCGCGTCTGTTGGATTTCCTCGGTGAGGAGTCGAGGGCGCACTTCGAGCGGGTACTCTCCCTCATCGAAGCGGCAGGCGTGCCATATCGTATCAACCCGCGGCTGGTGCGGGGGCTGGATTACTACAACCGCACCGTCTTCGAATGGGTGACCCCGCGGCTCGGGGCGCAGGCGACCATCTGCGCGGGTGGCCGCTACGACGGTCTCATCGAGCAGCTCGGCGGCAGGCCGGCGCCCGCGGCCGGGTTTGCCATCGGCGTGGAGCGCTTGCTGTTGCTGTGGCAGATGAGCGGCGGCAATGTGACGCCCAAAGTGCCCGACGTCTATGTCGTGCATCAGGGCGAGCGAGCCGAGGCCGTGGCATTCCAGCTCGCCGAGCGTCTGCGCGATCTGGGGCTCGACGTGGTGCTGCACTGCGGCGGCGGCAGCTTCAAGAGCCAGATGAAAAAAGCGGACGCGAGCGGCGCGGCGCTGGCCTTGATCCTGGGAGAGGACGAGGTCGACAGCGGCACGGTGGGGCTCAAGCCCCTGCGCCAGGAGGCACCGCAGCAGCGGGTGGCGATCGAAGCCTGCGAAGACGCGGTGATGCAATGGCTCTACGGCCAGGAGGAAGGCGATGGCGCTTGACTTGCAGGAACAGGAACAGATCGACGAACTCAAGACCTGGTGGCAGATGTATGGCCGCTGGGTGACGATCGCCATTCTCGTGGCGGCGATCGTCTCTCTGGGCTGGAACGGATGGCGCTGGTGGCGCCAGCACCAGGCGCAGGAGGCGGCGCGCATCGAGGCGGAACTGGAAGCGGCGCTCGCGCGCGGCGAACTGCCGCAGGCGCGGGCCGCGGGAGAGCGTCTGCGTCAATCGCGCGCCAATCCCACGCTTGCCGATCTCTCCGGCTTGAAACTCGGCCATGAGTTGTGGCAGAAGGGGGATCGTGCCGCGGCCAGGGAAGAGCTGAGGCGCGTGGCAGACGAGGGTTCTGAACCCTACCTGCGCGATCTGGCGCGGCTGCGCGAGGCGGCGGTGTTGCTCGATTCGGGTTCGGCTCAGGAGGCGTTCGAGCGACTCGCCGCTGCGCCGGTGTCGGAGCTGGCCGCACGCTATGAAGAAGCCCGGGGAGATGCGCTCGCGGCGCTCGGACGGATCGAAGAGGCGCGCGCGGCCTATCAGCGTGCCCTCGACCAGGGGGCGGATCCCGCCTGGCGCGAACTCGTCGAACTCAAGCGCGACGGGTTGGGGAGCTGAGCATGAAAGATCGTTCCCTCCGTGCCGCTGCGCGCCTGCTGGCACTTTTGGCCGCCTCTGCGCTCGTCGCCGGCTGCTCTTCGCTCAATCCGTTTTCGCGCAAAGGGCCGCAGATCGCGCCTTTGCCGCCGCTCGTCAGTCCCGTGGAGGTGACGATCGCCGCGCAGACCAAGGTCGGATCCAGCGAGGGACTCTTCCTCACTCCCGTCGTGCTCGACGACGAGGCCATCGTCGCTGGCGGGGACGGGCGCGTGCTGCGCTGGAATGGCGGCGTGCGCTGGGAGGCGAAGCTCGAAGAGGGCATCATCGCCGGCGTGGGCGCGGACGAGCGCCTCGCCGTGGTCGTCACACGCAAAGGAGATGCCGTGGCGCTTGCCGTCGGCGATGGCGCGGTGCGTTGGCGCCATCCGCTCAAGGCCGATGTGATCACGCCGCCTTTGGTGGCTGGCGGCCTCGTCGTGGTGCGTACGGCCGATCATCGCCTCATCGCCCTCGATGCGCGCGACGGCAAGGAGCGCTGGGTCTATCAGCGCAACCTGCCGCCCTTGTCCCTGCGTCAGTCGGCGCCGCTCGTGAGCGCGGGCAATGCCATCGTCGCGGGTTATCCCGGAGGGATCATCGCCGTGCTCGATCCGCGCAGCGGCGCGCCGCTCTTCGAGCTGACGGTGGCCTCGCCCAAGGGCGCGACCGAGATCGAGCGGCTCACCGACGTGGTCGGCCCGCCGCTGGTGGCGCGCCAGGAAGTGTGCGCCGCTGCCTATCAGGGGCGCGTGGCCTGTTTCGACGGACGCACCGCCGAGACCCTCTGGGCCAAGGATCTTTCCAGCCGCACCGGGATCGACCGTGACTACCGCTACGTCGTGGTCACTGCCGACAACGACGACGTGGTCGCGCTCGATGCCTACTCCGGCAAGGAACAGTGGCGCACGGGCGGATTCTCCTGGCGCCTCTTGACGCGCCCCCTCATTCTCGGAGACTGGGTGCTCGTGGGCGATCGCGAAGGCTATGTCCATGCGCTCGATCGCAACGACGGCCGCATCCGCGGCCGGGTGCGCGTCGGCTCCGGACCCATCCTCGTCGAGCCGAAATCCATCGGCCCCAACCGGGCGGTGGTGCAGAATACCGACGGGACGGTGGTCATCGTGGAGGTGCATTGATGGCGGCACTGCCCACCGTGGTGCTCGTCGGGCGGCCCAACGTCGGCAAGTCCACCCTGTTCAACCGGCTCACGCAGAGCCGCGACGCGCTGGTGGCCGACGTGCCGGGGCTGACGCGCGACCGACGCTACGGCCAGGGCCGGCTCGGTCCGCGGCCCTATCTGGTGGTCGACACCGCCGGGTTCGATCCGACGAGCAAGGAAGGAATCACGCGCGAGATGGCGCGCCAGGCCGAGCAGGCGATCCGCGAGGCCGACGTCGTCCTCTTCCTCGTCGATGGGCGCGCCGGCCTCACCGCGCACGATCGGGATATCGCCGACTACCTGAGACGGCTCGGTCGCCCCGTGCGGCTGGTGGTCAATAAAACCGAGGGGATGCGCCAGGTGATGGCCACGGCCGAATTCCACGCCCTGGGGCTGGGCGAGCCCATGGCCATCTCGGCGGCGCACGGCGAGGGCGTGCGCCAGATGATCGCCGAAGTCCTGGCCGATTTCCCCGAGGACGAAGAAGCCGCACCGCCGCAGGACGAGGATGTGCCGCGCGTGGCGGTGGTCGGCCGCCCCAACGTGGGCAAGTCGACCCTCATCAACGCGCTTCTCGGCGAAGAGCGCCTCATCGCCTATGACCAGCCCGGCACCACGCGCGACGCGATCGAAGTGCCGTTCGCGCAAGGCACGCGCCGCTACGTGCTCGTCGACACGGCCGGCGTGCGCCGCAAGGGGCGCGTCACCGAGGTGGTGGAGAAATTCTCGGTGATCAAGACCATGCAGGCGGTGGAGCGGGCCAACGTCGCCGTGCTCGTGCTTGACGCGACCCAGGAGATCGCCGATCAGGACGCACACCTGGGCGGGTTCATCCTGGAGGCCGGGCGTGCCCTGGTGGTCGCGGTGAACAAATGGGATGCCGTCGACGACTACCGCCGCAGCCTGGTGAAGACGCAGCTTGGCAGCAAGCTGGGGTTTCTCTCGTTCGCGCGCACCGTGTTTCTCTCGGCCGCGAAAGGACAGGGGCTGGCGCCGCTGCTCAAGGCCGTAGACGAAGCCTATGCGGCTGCCTTTGCCAAGTTGCCCACGCCGCAGCTCACGCGCGTGCTGCAGGAACTGGTCAAACGCCAGGCGCCGCCGCGCCACGGGCTGTTTCGCCCCAAGCCGCGCTATGCGCACCAGGGGGGGAGCAACCCGCCAGTGATCGTCATTCACGGCAACGCGCTCGAGCATCTGTCCAAATCCTACCGCCGCTATCTCGAGCATGGATTCCTCGAAGCCTTTCGTTTGCGCGGCACGCCGCTCAAGCTCGAATGGCGCACTTCGGAAAACCCCTACGTGAAACGCAGCGATTGAACGGCTGCTGCGCAAAGCCGGCGCGACTGTGCTATCGTTGTCCGCGGTTCCGCACCACTTTTTTCCTTCGATCAAATCCACAACACGAAAGGCCACGACATGAGCAACAAAGCCTTGCAACTGCAAGACCCCTTCCTCAACCTGCTGCGCCGCGAGCACGTTCCGGTGGCGATCTACCTCGTCAACGGCATCAAGCTGCAGGGGCACATCGAGTCTTTCGACCAGTACGTCGTCCTGCTCAAGAACACCGTCACGCAGATGGTGTATAAGCACGCCATTTCCACCGTCGTGCCTTCGCGTCCGGTGACGCTGCGCGAAGTCCACGAGGACGAGCAGCCGGAACAATGACGGATCTTGGGGAACGCCGGTACGTTTCGGACGTCTCACCGACGTTGCTTTTCTGAAGGAATCCCCCATTGTTCGAACGTCCGCAACGCGGCGAGCAAGCCGTGCTCGTCCAACTCGATCTCGGTCAAGGGGCGCTCGCCGAGCGCCTCTCCGAATTGCAGCTCCTGGTAGAAAGCGCCGGGGCCGACGTGGTCGGCGTGGTGCGCGGTCGTCGTCCCCGGCCTGATCCGGCCTTCTTCGTCGGCCGCGGCAAACTCGAAGAGGTACGCAGCGCCCTCGTGCAGGGGCAGGGCGACTTGGTTGTCTTCGATCATACGCTCTCGCCGGCGCAGCAGCGCAACCTCGAACGCGAGCTGCAGTGTCGGGTGATCGATCGCAATGCCCTCATCCTCGACATCTTCGCGCAGCGTGCCCGCAGCCATGAAGGAAAACTCCAGGTGGAGCTCGCCCAGCTCGAATACCTCTCCACCCGGCTCGTGCGCGGCTGGACCCACCTCGAGCGCCAGCGCGGCGGCATCGGTCTGCGCGGCCCGGGTGAGACCCAGCTCGAAACCGACCGGCGGCTCTTGGGCATCCGCGTCAAGCAGCTGAAGAGCCGGCTCGAGCGGCTCGAGCGCCAGCGCACCACGCGCCGGCGCGCGCGCAACCGTCGCGGCGTACCGCAGGTCTCGCTGGTGGGTTACACCAACGCGGGCAAATCGACGCTCTTCAACGCACTCACCAAGGCTGGCGCTTACGCCGCCGACCAGCTCTTCGCCACGCTCGACACCACATCGCGCCGCATCTGGCTGCCGGAAGTGGGCGACGTCGTGCTCTCGGACACCGTCGGTTTCATCCGTGATCTGCCGCACGACCTGGTAGCGGCCTTCCATGCCACTCTCGAAGAGGTGGCCGAGGCCGACCTGCTGCTGCACGTGGTCGATGGCGCGAGCGAGGACCGTGAGGCGCAGCGCGCCACGGTGGAGGCGGTGCTCGCCGAGATCGGGGCCCAAGACGTGCCGCGGCTCGAGGTGCTCAACAAGATCGACCTGCTTACCGAGGTTCCGGCCGAGCTGAGCGACGAGTGTGGTAGCATTCGCCGGGTGTGCGTCAGCGCGCGCACCGGCGAGGGGCTCGACGCCTTGCGTTCGGCGCTCGCTTCCCGCCTGCGCGCTCTGCTGCCGTCGACCTTTGCTGCCGAATCACGAGACGAGGAACTCCATGTCACTGAATGATCCCCGCTGGGGCGATCGCGACGACGAATCCGGCGAGGAGGCGCGACGACGCGAACCGCGGGCCGGGCGTTCGCCCCAAGGCGAAGGACCGCCCGATCTCGAGGAAGTGTGGCGTCAGTTCAACGAGCGGCTCTCGGTGCTCTTTGGCGGTGGCCGTGGCGGACGCCCTGCCGGCTCTGACGGACGTCAACCGTGGGGCGGCAAGCAAGTGGGGGGCGGAATCGTCCTGCTCGTCGCCATCGTACTCGCGCTGTGGCTGCTCTCCGGCTTCTACAAGGTCGATGCCAACGAGCGGGCGGTGGTGCTGCGCTTCGGCCGCTACGTCGAGACGACCGAACCTGGCTTGCGCTGGCGTCTGCCCTATCCCATCGAGCGCCACGAGATCGTCGATCTCACCGGCGTGCGCACGGTGGAGGTCGGCTACCGCGGCACGGACCGCAACAAGGTGCTGCGCGAATCGCTCATGCTCACCGACGACGAGAACATCGTCTCCATCCAGTTCGCGGTGCAATACGTGCTCAAATCTCCCGAAGACTATCTCTTCCGCGACCGCGCGCCCGACGAGAGCGTCAAGCAGGCCGCCGAAAGCGCCATGCGCGAGATTGTCGGCAAATCCAAGATGGACTACGTCCTCTACGAAGGGCGCGAGGACATCGCCGTGCGCACACAGGAGCTGATGCAGGCCATGCTCGATCGCTACCGCACAGGGGTGCAGGTGGTGCGCGTGACCCTGCAAAACGCCCAGCCGCCCGAGCAGGTGCAGGCCGCGTTCGACGATGCGGTCAAGGCCGGGCAGGACCGCGAGCGGCTGCGCAACGAGGGCGAGGCCTACGCCAACGCGGTGATCCCGCGGGCCCGCGGTACCGCCGCGCGCCTGCTGGAAGAGGCCAACGCCTACAAAGGCAAGGTCGTGGCCCAGGCTACGGGCGATGCCTCGCGCTTCACCCAGATCCAGCAGCAATACCGCCAAGCCCCGGCGATCACGCGCGAACGTCTCTATCTCGAAACGATGCAGCAGATCTTCACCAATACGAGCAAGGTGCTGGTCGACGCGCCGGCGCACAACAACCTCATGCTGTTGCCGCTGGATCGCTTGCTGTCCCGCTCCGGCCCGGCGGTGGCGCCGACGGTTACCCGCCAGGGTCCCAGCAGCGGCGACGGCAGTGCCGAGGCCGCGGCCGAATCGGGCGGGCGCAAGGAGCAGCGGGATGTTCCGCGCGACGAGCTGCGCGACCGTGAGCGGGGGAGCCGATGATGCAGGCAAGGATCGCTACGATAGTCGGAGCCGTGTTGCTCCTCGCCGCCGTCGCCTCGATGTCGCTCTTCACCGTCGATCAGCGCCGCTACGCCATGGTGCTGCAGTTCGGCGAAGTGAAGGCCGTCGTCACCGAGCCGGGCCTGCACGTGAAGCTGCCGCTGGTGCAGAACGTGCGCCAGTTCGACCGGCGGCTCCTGACCATCGACACGCCCGAACCGGAGCGCTTCATCACCTCCGAGAAGAAGAACGTGCTGGTGGATCACTTCATCAAATGGCGCATCGTCGACCCGCAGCAGTATTACATCACCATGGGCGGGGACGAGACGCGCGCCCGCACGCGGCTGCTGCAGACGGTCAACGCCACGCTGCGCGAGGAATTCGGCCAGCGCACGGTGCACGACGTCGTCTCCGGTGAGCGCGACAAGGTCATGGAGATCGTGCGCACCAAGACCGACCGCGACGCGCGCACGTTCGGCGTCGAGATCGTCGATCTGCGCCTGAAGCGCGTCGATCTGCCGGCGGAGGTGTCCGAGTCGGTCTACCGCCGCATGGAGGCCGAGCGCAAGCGCGTGGCCAACAACCTTCGTTCCGAAGGGGCGGCAATCGCCGAGCGCATTCGCGCCGACGCCGACCGGCAAAGCGAGCTGATCATCGCCGAAGCCTACCGCGAGTCGCAGCGCATCAAGGGCGAAGGGGATGCGGAAGCAACGCGCATCTTCAACGAAGCCTATGGGCGCGATCCCGATTTCTTCAGCTACTACCGTAGCCTGGAAGCCTACCGCGAGAGCTTCGCCCGGCGCGACGACGTGCTCGTCCTCGATCCGAGCTCGTCCTTCTTCAAGTACTTCAAGGCGCCCCAGCCGGCTGGCGGTCGCTGAGCATCGCACGGCGAGGCCACATGCCCGAAGTCTTGTGGAAAGCGCTCGGCTTGATGCTCGTCTTCGAGGGGCTGATGCCTTTCCTCGCGCCCGAGTCCTGGCAGCAGACCCTGCGGCGGCTGTCCGAACTGCCGCCGCAGCGGCTGCGCTGGTTCGGCGGCGCGGCCGTCGTGCTGGGGCTACTCATCGTGAACGACATTCTGTGAGGCCATTCATGCGTTGGGTCCTGCCCGACTATCTGCGTGACGAACTGCCGCCGGCGGCCGAGCACCTCGAACGCCTGCGCCGCGAGCTGCTCGATCTCTTCCGCCTGCATGGCTACCAGCTCGTCGCCCCGCCGCTCATCGAATTCCTCTCTTCCCTCATCGTCGGCGGCGGGGAAGATCTGCGGCTGCGGACTTTCGAGCTCACCGACCAGCTGAGCGGACGAACCCTGGGCGTGCGTGCCGACATCACGCCGCAGGCGGCGCGTATCGACGCGCATTTGCTCAACCGGCGCGGTGTCACCCGCTTGTGCTATTGCGGCCCGGTGCTGCACACGCTGCCGGCTTCGCTCACCGCGACGCGCGAGCCATTGCAGCTCGGCGCCGAGCTCTATGGCCATGCCGGGGTGGAGGCCGACATCGAGATCATCCGTTTGTTGGCCACGGCGCTCGAACGGGCGCGCCTGCCGGCGGTGCGCATCGACGTTGGCCACATGGGGCTGTTTCGCGCCCTCACCGAGGGGCTGGATGCCGAGCGCGCCGAGACCCTCTTCGAACTGCTGCAGGCGAAAGATTCCGCCGGGCTCGAAGAGATGCTCGCCCAAAGCGGTGACGAGCTCGACGCCGAGCGTGCCGCTTCCCTGCGCGCCCTGCCCGGGCTCTACGGCGGTGTCGAAGTGCTCGCCGCGGCGCGGGCGCGGCTTGCGCCGCTGCCGGCAGTGGTGCGGGCCCTCGACGAGCTCGAAGCGCTCGCCGCGGCGCTCGCCGATCTGCCGCTCGGGTTCGATCTGGCTGACCTGCGCGGCTATCACTACCACACCGGCGTGATGTTCGCCGCCTACGGCGCCGATCATCCCTCGGCACTCGCTCTGGGCGGACGCTACGACGGGCTGGGGGCGGCGTTTGGCCGGGCGCGGCCGGCCACGGGTTTTTCGATCGATTTGCGCGAACTCATCGCCCGCCTGCCGCTTGCCCCTTTGCCGGGCGCCATCCTCGCGCCGTCCTGCGGTGACGAGGCGCTGGAGGCGGTGGTGGCGCAGCTGCGTGAGGCAGGGCAGGCGGTGGTCCGTGAGCTGCCGGGACATCCGCTCGAGGAGTGGCGTGAAGCGGGTTGTGACCGGCGCCTCGTGTGCCGCGCCGGACATTGGGTGGTAGAACCGTTGTGATCGCAAAAGGAAGGGCTGATGGCTAAGAACGTGGTCGTCGTCGGGACACAGTGGGGCGACGAAGGCAAGGGCAAGATCGTCGACTGGCTCACCGACAACGCTCAGGGCGTGGTGCGCTTTCAGGGCGGACACAACGCCGGGCATACCTTGGTGGTGGGCGAGCGCGAGTACAAACTCAACCTCGTGCCTTCCGGCATCGTGCGCGAGGGGGTGGCCTGTTTCATCGGCAATGGGGTGGTGCTCGACGTGCATCATCTGCTGTCCGAGATCCGGGTGCTGGAGACAGGGGGCATCGAAGTGCGCTCGCGCCTGCGCGTTAGCCCCGGCTGTCCCCTGATCCTGCCTTATCACGTCGCGCTCGACCGGGCGCGCGAGGCGGCGCGCAGCGCCGGCGACAAGATCGGTACCACGGGCAAGGGCATCGGTCCGGCCTACGAGGACAAGGTGGCTCGCCGCGCGATCCGCCTCTATGATCTCTTTCGCCCCGACCAATTCCGCGCCAAGCTCGAGAGCAATCTCGCCTGGTACAACTTCGTGCTCACCCAGGCTTTCCACGCCGAGCCGCTCGAGTTCGAGCCCATCTACGAACAGGCGCTCGCCGATGCGAAGGAAGTCTTGCCGCTGGTGACCGACGTCTCGGAGCGGCTCTACGAGATCAACAAGGCGGGCGGCAACCTTCTCTTCGAAGGGGCGCAGGGAACGCTGCTCGACATCGACCACGGCACTTACCCCTTCGTCACCTCCAGCAACTGCGTCGCCGGTCAGGCCGCCGCCGGTGCCGGCCTGGGGCCAGGGCGGCTGCACTACGTGCTCGGCATCACCAAGGCGTATTGCACCCGGGTGGGTGGCGGTCCTTTCCCTACGGAACTGAACATCGACACCGAGGGCACACCGGGCTGGCAGATGTCGATCAAGGGCCGTGAGTTCGGCACCGTCACCGGACGAAAGCGGCGCTGCGGCTGGCTCGATCTGGCCGCGCTCAAGCGCTCCATCATCATCAACGGCGTCTCGGGCTTGTGCATCACCAAGCTCGACGTGCTCGACGGCCTCGAGCAGCTCAAGCTGTGCATCGGTTACGAACTCGACGGCGAGCGGCGGGAATTGCTGCCGATGGGGGCCGATGAGGTCGCCCGCTGCATTCCCGTCTACGAAACCTTGCCCGGCTGGCGGGAGAGCACCTTCGGGGCGCGCCGTTGGGAGGACCTTCCCTACGAGGCCCGTGCCTACCTGCACCGCATCGAGGAATTCTGCGAGATTCCGATCGACGTGATCTCCACTGGCCCCGAGCGGGACGAAACCATCCTGCGCCGTCATCCCTTCGGTGCCTGATCTTGTGCTGCGGCCTCGTGCCGGACGTGCTACAGTGAGAAAGTCCCGCAAGGGGCTTTCTGCCGTTCGAACCACGAAAAAGGAGGAACTCGATGAAGCTGTATTTCTCGCCCGGTGCCTGTTCCCTGTCGCCCCACATCGCCTTGCGTGAGGCCGGTATCGAGCCCGAGCTGGTGCGGGTGGATCTCGCCACGAAGAAACTTGCAGACGGAAGCGATTATCTGGCCATCAACCCCAAGGGCTACGTTCCGGCGCTGCAACTCGACGATGGGACGCTCCTCACCGAAGGGCCGGCGATCCTGCTCTACATCGTGCAGAATCTGGCGCGCACGCCCCTTGGTCCCAAAGAGGGGATGGGGCTGGTGCGGTTGGTGGAATGGCTCAACTTCATCTCCACCGAGATCCACAAAGGATTCTCGCCGCTCTTCAAGCCGAACTGCCCCCAGGAGTGGAAGGCGGTGGCGAAAGAGACCCTGCTCAAGCGCCTGCAGTGGGTGGATGGGCAGCTCGCGCAGCGTCCCTGGCTGCTGGGAGAGGAATTTTCGGTCGCCGATATCTACCTCTACGTGTGCGCGCGCTGGACGGCCTTCGTGCAGATCGATCTGGGGCAATTCCCAGCCTTGGCGCGCTTTGTCGAGAAGATGGCGCAGCGCCCCGCCGTGCAGGCGACGATCAAGGCCGAGGGGCTCAAGCAGTAGCTCTGCCCGTTTCGGAATGAGCGAAAAAGCCGCCTTCAGGCGGGTTTTTCGCTTGTGTGCCGAGCTGGGTGCGCCAAGCGTATAATTTGCCTCTGCATTGGCATCGCTTGTGGGTATCTGGACCTCGCCTTGACGAAATTATTCCTTGCCATAACCACCAACACAGATCTACAGGAGGCCAGTATGCCCACCCTGCACAAAGTCGCTGCCGTCACATCCAAGGGACAGATCATCCTACCCAAAGCCATCCGCCAGGGCTCAAGTAGGGATGCAGGTGTGCTGCATATCGTCTCTGTGCTTCGAAATACAAAGATACTTAAATTATTGATATCTTTTGCCTCGAAAAAAAACCTCGGAGCCATCCCGCTCGTGTTATTGGGAGCTATCGGTTATGGCAGTCTGTTCGCGCAGGAGCAAGCGCAGACCATGCCGCTGCCCGGCACAGCGCTCTCACCCAACGCTTCCGCTCCGCAGGTGATCGACGACCTGCCTGCAAGTTATGCAGATGGACTTGATGAAGCAACCAAGGCTTTGGTCGATAAGGGTCGTTACGTCGCACGCCTCGGCGACTGTGTGGCTTGCCATACGGGCGACAAGAACAAACCTCTGGCGGGCGGACTGGCACTGACCACACCTTTTGGAAAGCTGTATTCGACCAACATCACGCCCGACCCAAAAACCGGCATCGGGCGCTATAGCTTCGAGCAGTTCGAGCGGGTAATGCGCAAAGGCGTTGCCGCAGACGGCCACAACCTGTATCCCGCAATGCCCTATCCGTCGTATGCCAAGATGTCGACGGACGATCTCAAAGCGCTTTACACCTACCTCATGAAAGGCGTCAAGCCAATCGAACAAGCCAATCTGCCTTCGGACATGTCGTTTCCGTTCAACCAGCGCTGGGGCTTGACCCTGTGGAACTGGGCATTTCTCGAAGACAAGCCCTTCGAGCCCAACCCGCAGCAAAGCGCCCAATGGAATCGCGGGGCTTACATCGTCCAAGGGGCGGGCCATTGCGGCGCCTGTCACACGCCGCGGGGTATAGGTTTTCAAGAAAAAGCCATGTCCGAAGCCGGCCCCAAGGGCGTTTATTACCTGGCTGGCGAAACGGTGGAAAACTGGCGAGCCCTGAGCCTACGCGGCTTGTGGACGCCGGAAGAAACGGCCGAAATGCTCAAAACCGGGCGAAATCGGCATGGTGCCGTCGCAGGCAACATGGTTGACGTGGTGCAGCACAGCACACAATACCTCACCGACGACGATCTGCTGGCCATCGGCATTTATCTCAAGTCGTTGCCACCCAGTGAATATGACAAGTCCATGCAAGTGGTGCAAAACCCCGCTTTAACCATTGCGCCTGCAGCCCAACAGGTCACTACAGCGAGTGCAGCGAAGGTGCCGGCTGATCTTTATACGAGCCGTGGAGGACTGGGTTATCTTCAGTTCTGCAACGACTGCCATCGCAGCGACGGCGCCGGCGTGCCGGGTGTATTTCCGCCACTTGACGGCAACCTGGCACTACAGCAAGATGATCCCGCGACGTTCATGCACATCATGCTCACGGGGGCGAAAACGGCACAGACGAAAACTTATGCGCGCGTATTGACCATGCCCTCTTTCTCGCGCTTGAGCGACGCAGAAATTGCTGAGATTGGCAACTTCGTCCGCAAGCACTGGGGGCACCCCGAATCCAAGCCCATCACGGCAGACATGGTGGCCGAGATGCGCAAGGAGTTGGAAGTCAAGAATATCGACAACCGCAAGTTCGAAACGCCGCGCCTGGCCGACATGCTCAAGGAGCCCAACGCGCAGCAACTGATTCTGGGTGCGCGCTTGAACCTCGAAACCCGCGATCTGCTGCCGCACAATGTGGGCAATGCGCTTAATTGCACCAGTTGCCACCTGAACGCTGGCACGGTGGCAGACGGTTCGCCCTACGTCGGCGTCTCGGCCTTTTTCCCGAGCTATGCGCCGCGTTCCGGCAGAGTGATTACCTTGGCTGATCGGATCAACGGTTGCTTCCTGCGCTCCATGAACGGCAAAGCCTTGCCCGTGGATTCCGAGGAAATGAAGGCCATGATCGCCTACTTCGACTGGATGAAACGCGAGACCAAACCCGAAGACAAGGTAGAAGGCCGTGGCGTGGGCAAGATCGACACGAAGCTTGTGCCCAATGTGGCCAATGGTGAGCAAATTTATGCAAATCAGTGCGCGCTATGCCACGGTAAGGATGGCGAAGGGATCAAAAACGCTGCGGGGCAATGGGTCTATCCGCCGCTGTGGGGCGATCAGTCTTTCAACATCGGCGCCGGAATGGCGCGCACTTATACGGCCGCTGCCTTCGTCAAGCGCAACATGCCCATTGCGTTTCATGACAACTTCCCGTTAGGACAGGGCGGGCTGACAGATCAGGAGGCCGTCGACGTGGCTGAATATTTCTCCCACATGCCGCGCCCGGACTTCGCTGCCAAGGCAAAAGATTGGCCGAAGGACAAAAAGCCTTTCGACGCTCGGTATTGAGATATGGTAGGTCCGCGGGGAAATGGGTGTCCCTGCGTTGAACTTCCCGATGAAGAAGCCGCCCGCGGGCGGCTTCTTCGTGTCAGGGATAGAGTACGGGATAGTCGAGATAGCCCTTCTCGCCTCCCGTATAGAAGGTGGAAGGATCGGGTGTATTGAGCGGTGCGCCGCGGCGCAAGCGCTCGACCAGGTCGGGATTGGCGATGAAGAGTTGCCCGAACGAGATCATGTCGGCTTCGCCCCGTGCGATCGCCGCATTGGCCGTCTCGAAGGTATAGCCACCGTTCGTCATATAGACGGTCGGCCACAGGGGGCGTAGCAATTTCAGGTCGAAGGCGGGGCCGGCCACCCCTGGCGCCTCCTTACCCATTTCGGTGATATGCAGATAGCCGAGCTTGAATTCTCCCAAGGCCTTGACGACGTAAGAAAACGTCGCTTCGGGGTTGGAATCGCGCATGTCGTTGAACGGTTGCAGGGGCGAGAGGCGCACGCCCACGCAGCCGCGATCCCATACGCCGAGCACCGCCTCGGTCACCTCCATGAGGAAACGGGCGCGGTTGGCGATGGAGCCGCCGTAGGCGTCGGTGCGACGGTTGCTGCCGTCGCGCAGGAACTGGTCGATGAGGTACCCGTTGGCGCCGTGGATCTCCACGCCGTCGAAACCGGCCGCCTTGGCGTTTCGCGCCGCCTGGGCGTAGCGTTCGACGGTTTCTTCGATTTCTTGCAGGCTCATGGCATGCGGCGTGACGAAGGGTTTGCTGCCGCTGGGGGTGTAGGTCTCGCCGCGGGCGGCGATCGCGGAGGGGCCGATGGGCTGCAAGCCGCCGTTGACCTCGGGATGCGCCACCCGGCCGCAGTGCCACAGCTGGGCGAAGATGCGCCCGCCGCGGGCGTGCACCGCCTCGGTGACTGCTTTCCATCCCTGGATCTGAGCCGGCGTGAAGATACCGGGGGTGTTGGGATAGGCGAAGCCCTCGGGGGAGACGATCACGCCTTCGCTGATGATGAGGCCGGCGCTGGCGCGTTGGGCATAGTAGCGCGCCATCATGTCGGTGGGAACACCATCGGCGCTGGCGCGGTTGCGCGTCATCGGCGCCATGGCGATGCGGTTGGGCAGGGTATAGGGCCCCAGGACGATAGGGGTGAAGAGATCGATTTTTTCGGTCATCGACGGCTCCTGTCTTCGGTGATGTCGTTTTGGCTCCATCACCACTATAGGCGGGCCGCCAGGAAAAGGCAAAAATCAGCGGCGCGACGTCTCGGTCAGCAGCCCGACTCGGGCCAGGATCGGCTGGGGTTCCCTGGTGCCGAGGAACCAGGGGCGCGGCTGCTCCGGACCAAACGGCGCCCGCAAGGCGTTCGAGACGGCGTTGTATACGAAGAAGACGTTGGAGCGCGGCTGCGGCGTGATGTTTCCGTTCGAGCCGTGCATCACGTTGCAGTGAAACACCAGCACCGTGCCGGGTTTACCTGCGGCCACGGCGATACCGTGGCGATCGACCAGGGCCTTCAGGTTGGCATCGTCGGGCACGCCGTATTCCTGTTTTTTCAGCGATTGGCGGTAGTGCTCCTGCGGTGTCTCGCCCACGCACGAGACATAGGTCTTGTGCGAACCGGGGATGAGCATGAGGGCTCCGTTGATCGCCTCGTTCTCGGTGAGCAGGACCGAGATCGATACCGCTCGCATGCGCGGCATGCCGTCTTCCACGTGCCAGGTCTCGAAATCGCTGTGCCAGTAGAATTCCTTGCCGCGAAAACCCGGTTTGTAGTTGAGGCGCGATTGGTGGATATAGACCTGATCGTCGAGCAGGAACTCGGCGATTGCGGCCAGGCGCCGATCGGCGGCCAGGCGCTGCAGCACGGGATCTTGCTGATGGACGGCGAAAATGGAGCGCACTTCGTCGCTGCCCGGCTCGGTGATGAGGGTCTCGGGATCGAACGCCTGCGGCTCGCTGCGCAGGCGCTTGGCCTCTTGCTGCAACAGCGCCACCTCTTCTTCGGTGAAGAGCCTATCGAGGACGAGGAAGCCGTTGTGTTCGAAACTGGCGGCCTGGCCGGCCGTCAGCGGCGCCTGGGGCGACCAGGGGCGATGCAGCACGGGGTCCTCGATCGGAGTCATGCTGGCCGTGTCGGCACGGCGAGAGGGGTAGAGGTCTTCCATGCGCTTCGTCCTCCTGTTGTTTGCTGACGTCAAACGGTCTCGCGCCCCGCGTTTGGGGGCGGAGCGCGAGGGGCGTGACGCGAGGCGCTCAGCGGGCCTCGAGGTACTCGTGTTCGGCCGGATAGGCGCCCGTGTCGTCGTGCACTTCCGTGCCGGTGACCGGCGGATTGAAGACGCACACGCAGACGATGTCGGTGGTGGGGTGAATGCGGTGGCGGTCGTGCGCATTCAGGGCGTACATGACGCCGGGGCGCAGCACGTGGACCTGTCCCGTGGCCAGATCCTCGATGGTGCCGCTGCCTTCGATCACCAGCACCGCCTCGAGATGGTTGCGGTAGTGGAATTCCAGCGTCTCCCCGGCGTAGAGCCGGGTGACGTGATAGGAAAATCCCATGCCATCTTTCTTCAACAACAGGCGGATGCTGTCCCAGCCTTTGGATTTGACGTGACGCTCGCCGTCACGCAGCTCGTCGAGCGAACGCACGATCATTTGACCACCTCCATCGATGTCTTGGCGGACTTGCTCATGACTTCGCCCACGCATTCCTCGACGAGATCCAGGCCGCGGGCGAAGATCTCGTCGTCGATGTTGAGCGGGGCGAGCACCTTGACCACTTCGTCGTCGGCCCCGCTCGTCTCGATGATGAGCCCGCGCGCAAAGCACGCCGCGGTGACTTTGACCGCGAGCTCGCCGCTGGGCATGACGATGCCGCGCATCATGCCGCGACCGCGGGTCTCGAGCCCGTGTGCCTCGGCCATGCGCTCGAGCCGCTCGGCCAGATACTCGCCGCGCCGGGCGAGCTCGCCGACGAACTCCCCGTCGCTCCAGAAGTGGCGCAGCGCCGCCGTGGCGGTGACGAAGGCGTGGTTGTTGCCGCGGAACGTTCCATTGTGCTCGCCCGGCTGCCACACGTCGAGCTCGCGGCGTATCAGCGTGACGGCCAGCGGCAGCCCCAGGCCGGAGAGCGATTTGGCCAGGGTGACGATGTCGGGCTCGACCCCGGCTTCTTCGAAACTGAAGAACCCGCCGGTGCGTCCGCAGCCGGCCTGGATGTCATCGACGATGAACAGTGCCCCGTGACGCTTGGCCAGGTCGGCGATCTTGCGCAGCCAGGCAGCCGAGGCGCTGTTCAAGCCGCCTTCGCCTTGCACGGTTTCCACGAGGATGGCGGCCGGGGCGTCGAGGCCGCTCGATCCGTCGGACAGGCGGCGTTCGAGGAGCTCGGCGGTATCGACGTCCGGGCCGTAATAGCCGTCGTAGGCTTCGTGCACGACATTGTCGAGCGGCACGCCGGCGCCATGGCGCTTGGCGGCGTTGCCGGTGCAAGCAAGCGAGCCCAACGTCATTCCGTGGAAGCCGTTGGTGAAGGAGATCACCAGGTCGCGTCCTGTGACCTTGCGCGCGAGTTTGAGGGCGGCTTCGACCGCATTGGTGCCGGTCGGCCCGGGAAACATCACCACGTAGTCGAGCCCGCGCGGTTCGAGAATCAGCTCTTCGAAGGTGCGCAGGAACTCGGCTTTGGCCCGTGTGTGCAGATCGAGCCCGTGGGTGATGCCATCGTTTTGAATGTGCTCGATGAGCGCCTGCTTGAGCACCGGATGGTTGTGGCCGTAGTTGAGCGTGGAACAGCCGCTCAGGAAGTCGAGATAACGGCCGCCCTGCTCGTCGTACATCCACGGCCCCAGGGCCTTGACGAACTGGCGCGGCATGGCGCGGCAGTAACTGCGTACCTGGGATTCGCGCCGCTCGTAGATCGAGCGGTCGGGCAGGGTACGGGAAGGTTCAGGTCTGCTCATGGCGTTGTTCTCCTTTAGGGATGGAGCGGACGGCAGACAGGGGGCCGATCGTCAATTCCCATTCGGTCTCGTGTCGGCCGGCGAAATGGCGTTCTTTCTCGAACAGCGGCCGTTCGGCGATCGAGCAGCCGTGCCGGGCGGCGAAGCCGCGAAAAAACGCCCAGGAAGCGTCGTTGTCTGGCGTGATGGTGGTGACGAGATAGCGCACGCCCTGCAGGCTGGGCCTGGCGAGCAGCCGCTTGAGCATGTTGCCGGCAAGCCCCTGTCCTCTGGCCGACTCGGCCACGGCGACCTGCCAGATGAATAGCTTGTCGGGGGATTCGGGAATGAGGTAACCGGAGATCCAGCCGAGCAGCGCCGCCTCACCCCGGCGTTCGGCCAGGATGCAGGTGCCAGCGAAATGCGTGCATTGCAGCAGGTTGCAATAGGCCGAGTTGAGGTCGAGCGGTGGACAATCGGCGATGAGCCGGGTGACGCGCGGCCCGTCTTCCGGCCGTGGCGCCCGGAACGTCAGCGCGTCCTGCATGGGGGGATCGGCGAACGACGTCGATGTTTTAGTCATAATATGAATGGATTTAATCCGTTTTGCGACGGTACGAATTACGATATGTTTCAATGTGAAGACGTGTCGATAGATCTTTTTGTAATATTTGTTTTTTTTACCGTACCACGTGATCCCTGCGGGGTCAACCTTTTTTTGGCATGGTTTTTCCGGCGAGGACATTCCCCGAAGATCTGTTTTCTATATGCGTTATTAGTATCTATTGCGATTTGTGCGTATTCTCGCCCTGCTTGCGTCGATGGGCGAGGGCGAAGGGCGCGGGCGGCGGGTTCAGGCTTCGGGCGTCTCGCCGCGGGCTTGTTTCTGCCGCTTGAGGTGTTCGCTCGCCGCGCGCAGCGCGTCGCGCGCGAGGGCGTGATAGAGCGGGGTGCGCACGAGGGTGCGGGAGACGGCGAAGGCGATGAGGGAGGTGGTCATGAGCGGCAGCAGCACTTCGTGGTTCGCCGTCATTTCCATCACGATCACGAAGGCGGTGATCGGCGTCTGGGTCATGGCGGAAAGAAAGCCAACCATGCCGAGAACCAGGAAAACGTTCGGGGCCAGGCCCGGGAACGCCGCACCCAGGAGCGAGCCCAGTCCGGCGCCCACGGCGAGCGCCGGTGCGAACATGCCACCCGGGATGCGGCTCACGAACGCCAGCGTGATGGCCGCCATCTTGGCGAGGAAGAAATACCAGGGCAGCACGCCTTCGCCTTCCAGGGCCGATCTGACCTGCTGGTAGCCCGTGCCGTAGATGTCCCCGCTGGTGGCGAGCCCCAGCACGGCGGTGGCCAGGCCGCACAGCGCCGCCAGGCCCACCGGGTGCCGTCTAGCCAACTGGCCGGCGCGCCCGGGAAGTCCGTGGTGCGACAGCGCCACCAGCGCGCGGGCGTAGAGGCTGCCGAGAACGCCACAGACGAGGCCGGTCGCGAGCACGACTTTCCAGCCGTCGGCAAGGCCTACGGCGAGGTCGGTGCGGCCGAAGTAGGTGTAGTTGCCAAGAAAGAGCAGGGAGACGATGCCGGAGAAGATCACGGTGGTCAGCAACGTCCCGTTCGCCTGGAAGGCGCGGCGGTGAGACATCTCTTCGATCGCGAAGAGGATGCCCCCCAGGGGGGTGTTGAACGCGGCCGCCACTCCCGCGCCGCCGCCGGCGACGATGAGGGCCTGGCTGGAGGCGAGACGCCGCCGCTTGCGTTTGCCGGCCAAGGCGTACATCAACGACGAGGCCACCTGGACCGTGGGCCCTTCGCGGCCGATCGAAGCCCCGCACAGCAGGCCGAGCGTGGTGAGCACGATCTTGCCCAAGGCGATGGGGATCGACAGCAGCGTGCGGCGCAGCCGTCCGTCGGTGCTCAGACTGGCGGCGATCGACTGGGGGATGCCGCTGCCGGTGGCGAAGGGAAAGAAACGCAGGGTGATCCAGGCGATGGCCGCAAACCCGAGGGGGGAGAGGACCAGCCCAAGCCAGGGGCGGCCGGCGAGCAGGGAGGAATGATAGGTGATGGCCCGTTCCGCGGCCAGAGCGAAGCCGACGGAGAGCAAGCCGACGAGACAGGCGGCAAGCACCATGCGCAGTTGCTCTTCCCAGCGGCGCAAAGACAGCGTCAGGCGCAGCAGGCGATGCCAATGGTGGGGGTGAGGGAAAGACACTCCCCGGGGCATCGCGGCGCGTGGAGGTGAGGGACGTTCGTCTTCGGACATAAAAAGATTTTAGTTCAAGCTTGCCTGAGCCGGATGTTTGGTTCTATCATGATTCTCGATCGCTGGGCGGGAGTGTCACTGATCGTCACGTTTGCAGGCTGAGTGCCCGGCGATCGTTGAACCCGATACAAAGGGGAGGGCGAGATGGCAGAGACGGGCGAATCCGGACAAGAAGCGGCACCGATCCGCTACTCGGTGCAGGCGGGGCTGGCCGAGCTCGCTTTCAACCGCCCGCATCGGCTCAATGCGGTCAATGAGGCGGTCTATGCCGCTTTGCGCGAGGCGCTGCGCCGCGCCGAGGAAGACGAGGCCGTGCGGGTGGTGCTGCTGCGCGGCGAGGGGCGGGCGTTTTGCGTGGGGGCCGACCTGAAAGCGCATGGCAGCGGCGAGCGCACGCCCTATCAGCGGCGCCGCTATCTGGAAGGGGAGCAGGAGGTGTGCCGGCGCATCATGCACCTGTCCAAGCCCGTGGTGGCGGCGGTGCATGGCTACGCGCTCGGGGCCGGGGCCGAGATGGCGCTGGCGGCCGATTTCCTCTTGATGAGCAGAAGCGCCAAGATCGGTTTCCCGGAGCTGTCGATCGGCAACTTCCTCGGCGGTGGGGTCACCTGGCTGCTGCCGCGGCTGGTGGGGCTGGCGCGGGCGCGCGAGCTGCTCTTCTTCGGTGAGCGCATCGACGGCGAGCAGGCCGAGCGCATGGGCCTGGCCAACCGCGCCCTCGACGACGAGGGGTTCCTCGAGGCCGCGCGTCTGTATGCGCGCACCCTGGCCGAGAAGGCACCCATCTCCATGGAACTGGCCAAGCGCACGCTGTTGCTGGCCGCGGGCAACTCGCTCGAGGCCGCGCTTGCCGCCGAGCTGGAAGGAATGACGTTCGTGGCCACCACCGAGGATTGGCGCGAGGGGGTGGTGGCATTCGCCGAGAAACGGGCGCCGAAGTTTCGGGGAAGGTGAATAGATGAATCAGCCGGAGATGCCGACCGCCGTTCCCGCCGAGATCTCCCCCGATCCGCTCGCTCCCCTGTTCTTTCCCCGGGCGGTGGCCATCGTGGGTGCCTCCGCCGTGCCCGGCAAGCGCGGCTACAAGGCCGTGCAGGGGCTGATCGAGGCCGGCTATCGCGGGGCGATCCATCCCATTCACCCGCGCGAGGAGATGATCCTGGGGCGGCGCTGCTACCGCAGCGTGAGCGAGATTCCGGGCGAGGTCGATCTGGCGATGATCTGCACCCCGGCGGCCACCGTTCCCGGCCTGGTGGCCGAGTGCGGGCGCAAGGGCATCAAAGGGGTGGTGGTGGTGGCCGGGGGGTTTCGCGAAAGCGGCCCCGAAGGAGAGCGCCTGGAAGAGGCCTTGCTCGAAGCGGCGCAACGCCACGGGGTGCGCGTCATCGGCCCCAACACCTCGGGCATGTTCAACCTGACCATCGGGCTCGATCTGCTGGGCTTGCGCGGCATTCGTCCGGGGCAGGTCGCCTTCATCTCGCAATCGGGCAACATGCTGCTCTCGCTCGTGCTGGAGGCGCAATACCATGGGGAGCTGGGGTTTTCCATCTACGTCGGGCCAGGCAACCAGACCGACCTGGGGTTCAACGATTACTTGCGTTTCCTCGGCAGCGAGCCCCATACCGGGGTGGTGACGATGTACGTCGAGGGCTTCCGCTCCGGGCAGCGTTTCCTCGATATCGCCCGCGGCGTGTCGCGGCACAAGCCGGTGGTGGTCTACAAGTCCGGGGCCACCGAGGCCGGCAAGGTGGCGGCGCGCTCGCATACCGGGGCGCTGGCGGGCAGCTACGCCATGACGGTCGATCTGCTGCGCCAGGCCGGCGTATGCCTGGTGCAGCAATCCGACGAGATCCTGCCCGTGGCCGAGGGGCTGGCGGCGTGGAACGCCGCCCCGGGCGCGCGCGTGGCGGTGCTCTCCGACGGCGGCGGGCAGGCCACGATCGCCGTCGACCGTCTGGTGGAGGCCGGGCTGTCGCTGGCCGCGTTGCAAGAGGGCACGTTACGGCGGCTGGCGGCCATCCTGCCGCCGCAGGCTTCGCTGCGTAACCCGATCGACGTGGCCGGTGCATCCGACGACAATCCCTCCATCCTCGCCGAGTGCCTGGCCATCCTCGCCCAGGACGACAACGTCGATGCACTGCTGCTGGTGGGCATGTTTGGTGGTTATGCCTTTCGATTCGGCGAGCAGCTCATGGGCAACGAGATGCGTTGCGCCGAGACCTTGGCCGAATGGCGGCTGAAACGGCAGGGCAAGCCTTTGGTGGTGCACAGCCTCTACGCGCCCATCAAGCCGCCGGCGGTGCGGCGGCTGCGCGAGGCGGGGGTGCCGGTATATACCTCGATCGAGCATTCCGTGCGGGTGCTGCAGGCCCTGGCCGAGCGCGGGCAGTATCTGCGCCGCTGCGTCGCGCCGCCGGCGCGGGCGGTTTATCCCCTGCCCGAGGTGAGGGAGATCTTCCTGCGCGCAGTCCAGGAGGGGCGCAACCCTTATGAGCACGAAGCCAGGGCGGCCTTGGCAGCGCATGGCATCGCGGTGGATGAGACGCTGCTCATGCGCTCGCCCGAGGACGTGGACGCGGTGCTCGCGCGCTTTGGGGATCGCCCGCTCGCGCTCAAGATCGTCTCGCGCGACATCCTGCACAAGAGCGAGGCTGGCGGGGTGCGCCTGGACGTGCGCGGACGCGAGGCCCTGCTCGAGGCGTATGAGGGCATGCTTGCCTCCTGCCGCGCCCATGCGCCCAAGGCGGATCTCTACGGCGTGCTCGTCACGCCCATGGCCGCCAGGGGGGTGGAAGTGATCATCGGTATGGTGCGCGACCCGGTCTTCGGGCCGGTGCTGATGTTCGGCCTGGGCGGAATCTTCGTCGAGGTGCTCAACGACGTCGCCTTTCGCGCCGTGCCGCTGACGCGCGACGAGGCCGAATCCATGCTGCGCCAGCTGCGCGGGCACAAGCTGCTGCACGGCGTGCGGGGCCTGCCGCGCGTCGACGAGGCTCGTCTGGTGGATCTGCTGCTGCAGGTGGCCGATTTCGTGCGCGCCTACCCCGAGATTTCCGAGCTCGACCTCAATCCAGTGATCGTGCACGAGCGGGATTACACCATTGCCGATGCGCGCTTCCTGCTCAATCCGAACATGCTGCCGCTCGAAGGGGAGGAGGGCGGCTGACCCGGTGGATGGAGGCGAGGCGCGGCCATGCGGGTTTTCCCGAACTGGCGCTTCGCGCGCCCCTGCCCTAGACTCGATAAACGATGATCGTCCATACAGGAGGAGTTCGCCATGAAATATATCAAGACGATGGGCGCCGTCCTGGCGCTGGGTCTAGCCACCCTGACCGGGCCGACGGTCATGGCGCAGCAGAAGTTCGTCACCATCGGTACTGGCGGGGTCACGGGGGTGTACTATGCCGCCGGCGGCGCCGTGTGCCGTTTGATGAACAAGGACCGGGCGCAACACGGCTTGCGCTGCTCGGTCGAGAGCACCGGCGGCTCGGTCTATAACGTCAACACCATCCGGGCCGGCGAGCTCGATTTCGGGGTGGTACAGTCCGATTGGCAGTACCATGCCTACAACGGCACGAGCTCCTTCAAGGACGCCGGGCCATTCAAGGAGCTGCGCGCGGTGTTCTCGCTGCACCCCGAGCCGCTCACGCTGGTGGTACGCCCCGAGCTCGATGCGAAGAAGGGGCTGGAGGCCATCAAGGGCAAGCGCGTCAACATCGGCAACCCCGGTTCGGGGCAGCGCGCCACGGTCGACGTGCTGCTCCAGACCCTGGGGTGGTCGTATTCCGATTTTTCCCTCGTCTCGGAGCTCAAGCCGGACGAGCACGGCCCGGCGCTGTGCGACAACAAGATCGACGCCTTCTTCTTCGTCGTCGGGCACCCCAGCGCCAACATCCAGGATCCCATCGCCACCTGCAGCGCGAAACTGGCGCACGTCACTGGTCCGGCGGTCGACAAGCTCGTGGCGGGGTCGCCCTATTATGCCAAGGTGGAAATTCCGGGCGGCGTATATCCGAATCACTCCGATCCCGTGCCGACGTACGGGGTGCTCGCCACGCTCGTGACCTCGGCCAAGGTGCCCGACGAGGTGGTCTATGCGCTGGTGAAGACGGTGTTCGATAACTTCGAAGAGTTCAAGAAACTGCATCCGGCCTTCGGGCATCTCGATCCGCAGCACATGGTCAAGGATGGCCTGTCGGCGCCTTTGCATCCGGGGGCGCTGAAGTACTACCGCGAAAAAGGCTGGCTCTGAGCGGGAGCTCGGCAGCATGACTCGGGCTACCAAGGGGGGTGGGCCGCGGCCCGGCAAGGAGGAGCCCGGGCTGCCGGACGAGGCGCTGCGCGAGCTCGTCGCCGAGGCCGACACCGGCCGGCGGCAGCCGGCGGGCTGGCAGGGCGGGGTGCTCACCTTGCTGGCGCTCGCATGGTCGCTGTTCCAGCTGTGGTATGCCTCGCCTCTGCCTTTTTGGTTCGAGTTCGGCATCTTCAACGACACCGAGGCGCGCTCCATCCATCTCGCCTTCGCCCTGGCGCTGGCCTTTCTGGCCTATCCGGCCTCGAGGCGCTCGCCGCGCGATCGCATCTCCTTCCCCGACTGGGCTTTGGGACTGGCCGGCATGGCCTGCGCCGGCTACATCGCGCTCTTCTACCGTGAGCTGTCTACGCGGCCGGGCTTGCCCACGTCGATGGATCTGGCCGCGGCCCTCGTCGGCCTTGGGTTGTTGCTGGAGGCCACGCGCCGCACCCTGGGTTGGCCATTGGCCGTGCTCGCGCTCGTCTTTCTCGGCTATGTTTTTCTCGGACCTTATATGCCGGATGCGATAGCGCACCGGGGGGCTTCGCTTGCCAAGGGGATGAGCCACTTCTGGCTCACCACCGAAGGGGTGTTCGGCGTAGCCCTGGGGGTGTCGACCAGTTTCATCTTCCTCTTCGTGCTCTTCGGCGCCATGCTGGAAACGGCAGGCGCCGGAGGCTACTTCATCGCCGCGGCCATCTCCCTGTTGGGCCGATTCCGCGGCGGGCCGGCCAAGGCGGCGGTGGTGGCTTCGGCGGCCACCGGGGTCATCTCGGGCTCGTCCATCGCCAACGTCGTTACCACCGGCACGTTCACCATCCCGCTGATGAAGCGGGTGGGCTATCCGGCCAAGAAAGCCGCGGCGGTGGAGGTGGCCGCCTCGGTCGATGGGCAGATCATGCCGCCGGTGATGGGCGCGGCGGTCTTCCTCATGACTGAGTACGTCGGCATTGCCTACACTGAAGTGCTCAAGCATGCCTTCTTGCCGGCGGTGCTCTCTTACCTCGGCCTCTTCTACATGGTGCACCTGGAGGCGGTGCGCCACGGCATCGAGGGGCTGCCGGCGCGCACGCTCGCCCCCTGGCAGCAGCGCATGGTGCGTGCCCTCATGGCTTTTGCGGGAATCGTGATCCTGGCCGGCGCGGTGGTGTGGGGCCTGGGCTGGATCAAGGCGGTGTGGCCGCAGGCGTCCTTCTGGATTGTCTCGGGGGCGATGTTCTTTCTCTACCTCGCGCTGGTGCGCCTGGCCGCCCGCATGCCGCCGCTGCCCTTCGACGATCCGCAGGCGCAGATCACCGAGCTGCCCGAGGCGCGCAAGACCATCCCGGCCGGATTGCATTACCTGTTGCCGGTGACGGTGCTCATCTGGAACCTCATGGTGGAGCGGCTCTCGCCAGGGCTGGCCGCCTTCTGGGCGCTCACCTACCTCGTCTTCATCCTCCTGACGCAGCGCCCGCTCTATGCCTTCTTTCGCGCCGAGGGCCGACTGGGGGCGGCCGCAGTCGAAGGGCTGCGCGATCTTTGGGCTGCGCTGGTCGGTGGGGCACGCAACATGGTGCCGATCGCCATCGCCACGGCCACGGCCGGCATCATCGTGGGTACGGTGACCCTCACCGGCATCGGTCTGGTGCTCACCGAGGTGATCGAGATGCTCGCCGGCGGCAACCTGCTCTTGTTGTTGCTGCTGGTGGCCTTCATCTGCGTGGTCTTGGGGATGGGGCTGCCCACCACGGCTAACTACATCGTGGTGTCGACTCTGATGGCGCCGGTGGTGGTGCAGGTGGGTGGGCAAAACGGGCTGGTGGTGCCGCTCATCGCCGTGCACATGTTCGTGTTCTATTTCGGATTGATGGCCGACGTGACTCCGCCCGTCGGACTGGCCTCGTATGCCGCGGCCGGCATCGCGCGCACCGATCCCATCGCCGTGGGGGTGCAGGCTTTCTTCTATTCCATCCGCACGGCCATTTTGCCGTTCATGTTCCTCTTCAACACGCAGTTGCTCTTGATCGGCGTGCAGGGATGGGGCGGGCTGGTGCTGACGGTGGCGGCTGGCGTGACGGCGATGATGGCTTTCGTGGCGGCGCTGCAAGGGTGGTTTTTCGCGCGCAATCGCTGGTGGGAGGCCGGAGTGCTCCTGCTGGTGGCATTTACCTTGTTGCGCCCCGGGTTCTGGATGGACCGCATCGTGCCGCCGTACACCGAAGTGCCTGCCGCCGAGCTCGAAACGGTGCTCGCCTCCCTGCCCGCCGGCGCGCCGCTGCGCCTGTTCGTGGAAGGGACGAATCTGCAAGGCGACGAGGTGCGCCGCGGCGTGCTCCTGCCGCTGGGCGAGCCGACCGACAACGCCCGCGAGCGCCTGCGCGCGGCCGGGGTGCACGCGATGCCTCTGGGGGATGAGTGGCAGATCGTGGGGGTGGATTTCGCTTCCGTGGCCGCGAAACTAGGCCTGGAGCCGGGGTTGGTCGTTTCGCATCTGGAGCTGCCCAACCCCGATCGGCCGGCCAAGGAGTGGCTCTTCCTGCCGGCGTGGGCGGCGATGCTGGCCTTGGCGTGGTGGCAGCGGCGTCGAAGCGCGCCCCGATCAGGCTGAAGCAGGGGGGGGAAACGTGCTGGAGCGAACAGCGGCGTTCTGGGACGAACGCTTGACCCCTTTGCGGGGATATGCTCTCGTGGTGCCCAGAAGAGGACTCGAACCTCCACGCCTTGCGGCACTGGTACCTGAAACCAGCGCGTCTACCAATTCCGCCATCTGGGCGACGAGATGCGTTATTATAAGCACGCGGCGCGCGTTGTCAACGCCATTTCGGCCGATGGCGCGTCGCTACGATGCAAGGACTACTGAATCTCGATGACGAAAACCCCCAAGAAAAATTCCGCTTCTGAAACGCCTTCTTCTTCCGTACGGCGCCGCAAGTCGGCCTTGCTGTCTGCGCGGGTGCCGGATACGCCGGCGCCGGCCCAGGCACTGCCTTTGGAACCAGCGCCGGAGACGGTGTCCGCCGCAGCGGCGCAGCTGAGCGAGCGCCGCCGCCAGGATCCTTTCTTTGCCCGCGAGGCGGCCAAGTACGGGCATCCTTTGCCCAGTCGGGAATACGTCCTCCAGGTGCTTGCCGAGGCAGGCCGTCCCATGCCTTGGAGCGAACTCGTGGAGGCGCTCGACATCTCCCCGCAGGAGTACGAGCTCTTCGAGCGGCGCCTGAAGGCGATGGAGCGCGATGGCCAGATCCTGCGCAACCGCCGCGGCGCCTATCTCCTGCCGGAGAAGGCCGACCTCATCCGCGGCCGTGTGCAGGGGCATCCCGACGGCTTCGGTTTCGTGATCCGCGACGACGGCGGCGAGGACATCTTCCTCGGGCCCAAGGAAATGCGCCAGGTACTGCACGGCGACCGGGTGATCGTGCGCATCGCCGGCACCGACCGCCGCGGCCGGCCCGAAGGCAAGATCGTGGAGGTGCTCGAACGCGCCAACCAGAAAGTGGTCGGACGCGTACTCGTCGAGCACGGCGTCACCCTGGTGGTGCCCGAGGACAAGCGCATCGCCCAGGACATCCTCGTCGCCCCCGGCGGCAAGAAGGTCAAACCGGGGCAGGTGGTGGTGGTCGAGCTCGTCGAGCAGCCCACGAAGTACGCCCAGCCGATCGGGCGCATCGTCGAGGTGCTGGGCGACTACGACGATCCCGGCATGGAGATCGAGATCGCGCTGCGCAAGTTCGACCTGCCGTTCGAATGGCCGTCCGAGGTGCGAGAGGAAGCGCGCCGCCTGCCCGACGCGGTGCGGCGCAAGGACCTCGCCGGGCGGGTGGACCTGCGCGAATTGCCTCTCGTGACCATCGACGGCGAGACGGCCAAGGATTTCGACGACGCCGTCTATTGCGAACCGCAGGGCAAAGGGTTCCGGCTGATCGTGGCGATCGCCGACGTGTCCCACTATGTGCACCCCGGCTCGGCGCTCGATGCCGAGGGCTTCAATCGCGGCAACTCGGTCTATTTTCCGCGCCGGGTCATTCCCATGCTGCCGGAGAAGCTGAGCAACGGCCTGTGCTCGCTCGTGCCGCACGAAGATCGGCTGTGCATGGCCTGCGACATGATCGTGAGCGCCTCGGGCAAGGTGCAGCGCTACCGTTTCTACCCGGCAGTGATGAATTCCCACGCCCGCCTCACCTACACCGAGGTCGCCGCCGCCCTCTATGAGGGCAAGGAAGAGGCCCGGACGAAGCTTGCCGAGCTCCTGCCGCACCTGCAGCATCTCGACGCCGTTTTCCGGGCGCTTTTGAAAGCGCGGCGCCAGCGTGGGGCGATCGACTTCGAGACGGTGGAGACGCGCATTGAGTTCGACGAGAACGGCAAGATCGCGCGCATCGTGCCCGAGGTGCGCACCGACGCGCACCGCCTCATCGAAGAATGCATGCTGGCAGCCAACGTCTGCGCCTCCGAGTTCCTTGCCGAACACGAACATCCCACGCTCTACCGCGTGCATGAGCCACCGGCGCCGGAGAAAGTCGCGGCGCTGCGCGAGTTCCTCGCCGGGTTCGGCATCGAGCTGCCCGGCGGCGACGAGCCCTCCCCGAAGGATTACGCCAAGGTGCTGGAGCAGATCCAGCAGCGCCCCGATGCGCCCCTGCTGCAGATGGTGATGCTGCGCTCGCTCAAGCAGGCCGTGTATACGCCAGAAAATCGCGGCCACTTCGGGCTCGCCTACGAGGCGTACGCGCATTTCACCTCCCCCATCCGCCGCTATCCCGACCTGCTGGTGCACCGCTGCATCAAGGCGGTGCTCGCCGGTACGCGCTACGAGCCCGGCGACTGGAAGGCGATCGGCGAGCACTGCTCGATGACGGAGCGGCGCGCCGACGAGGCCACGCGCGAAGTCATCGGCTGGCTCAAGTGCTACTTCATGCAGGACAAGGTGGGCGAGGTCTACACCGGCGTGGTCACGGCGGTGGTGCCCTTCGGCCTCTTCGTCACGCTCGACGAGCTCTTCGTGGAAGGGCTGGTGCACATCTCGGATCTGGGCGACGATTATTTCCACTTCGACGAGCGCGCGCACGCCCTGGTGGGTGAGCGTAGCGGCGTGCGCCACCGCCTGGCCGATCGGGTGAAGGTGCAGGTGGTGCGGGTCGATCTGGCCACGCGCAAGATCGATTTCCATCTCCTGGAGAACCTCAGCCCGGCACCGACCCGGCGCGAGGGCAAGACCGAGCGCACGCGCCGCGCCAAGGGCAAGCGATGAAGGAAGAAACCAGACAACGGCGCACCGTGCCGGGGTTTCATGCGGTCACGGCGCTGCTGCGCCATCGTCCCGAGGACGTCGCCGAGCTCTACGTCGATCGGCAGCGGCAGGATGCGCGCATGCGCTCGCTGCTCGAACGCGCGCAGTTGGCCGGCGTGCGCGTCGTGCCTGCAGACTCCGCCCGGCTCGACGCGATCGCCGGCTCAGGGCGGCATCAGGGGGTGGTCGCCTTCGTCGCCGCGGCGGCGCGGACGCATTTGCTCGAAGAAGTGCTCGATGCGCTCGATGCGAACCGGCCGGCGCTCTTCCTCGTGCTCGACGGGGTGCAGGATCCGCACAACCTGGGGGCCTGCCTGCGCGTGGCCGATGGGGCCGGCGTGGATGCGGTGATCGCGCCCAAGGACCGCGCCGCGGGTTTGAGTGCCGCAGCGGTCAAGGTCGCGAGCGGCGCGGCGGATACCGTCCCCTACGTGACGGTGACGAACCTGGCGCGGGCGCTACGCACGCTCAAGGAGGCGGGCGTGTGGGTAGTGGGCGCGGCGGGCGAGGCGCAGAAATCGCTCTACGAGTGCGACCTTGCTGGATCCGTAGCCTGGGTGCTCGGTGCCGAGGGGGAGGGCCTGCGGCGGCTCACGCGCGAGCTGTGCGACGAGCTCGTACATATCCCCATGCTCGGCGCCGTCGAGAGCCTGAACGTGTCGGTGGCTGCCGGCGTGTGCCTCTATGAGACGGTGCGTCGGCGTCTGGCTCAAGCCGCGGGCGGCTGAGGCGCACCCTGCGCGGCAGGGACAGCCGCCGCGGCCGGCCAGGCGATGTCGCGGATGTGCAGGTCGCGCTGCGGGAAGGGGATCTCGATGCCGTTCGCTTTGAAGATCCGGTCGATTTCATGGTTCAAGCGGCCGAGGATGCTCAGGCGTTGATTGACGTCGGCCACGATGGCCCGCACCTCGAAATCCAGCGAACTCTCGCCGAAACGGGCGAAGACCACGCTGGGCGCCGGATCGGAGAGCACGCCCGGCGTGGCCTTGACGGCTTCGAGCAATAGCGCTTCGACGTGCTCGGGGTCGGTGCCGTAGGCCACGCCGATAGTGACGAAGATGCGCGACAGCGAGTTGCTCAGCGTCCAGTTGGTCACCTGCTCGGTGATGAGTTTCTTGTTCGGTACGAGGATCTCGCGCCGGTCGAAATCCTCGATCACCGTGGCGCGGATGGTAAGCCGCCGCACGGTGCCGGTCTCGTTGCCGATGGTGACCTGGTCGCCCACGCGCACCGGTCGCTCGAAGAGGATGATGAGGCCGGAGACGAAGTTGGCCACGATCTCCTGCAGGCCGAAACCCAACCCCACGCTCAGGGCGGCCAGCAGCCACTGCAGTTTCGACCACGGCATACCGAGTTCGCCCAGGATGAGCACCGAGCCGATGGTGAAGATGGCGTAGCGCAGCAGCGTCACCAAGGCATACTTGCTGCCCGCATCCAACCGCGAGGTGCGCTGCAGCGCCAATTCGAGCAGACCGGGAAGGTTGCGCGCCGCCACCCACATCACCGCAAAGCCGATCATGGCGATGAGGAGGTCGGCGAAGGTGACTTGCAGCGTTACCGTCTCGTTGCCCAGCGTCTCCGTGTAGCGCCACAGCACCCATTCGTCGAGGATGCGGGTGGCGGGCAGCAGCGACGACCAAAGCTCGAAGAGCACGAAGGCGAGTCCAAGGATGAGCGCGAGGTTGAGCAGGGTCAGCGTCTGGCGTTCGGAAGAATCGATGCGCGCATCCTCGCCTGTGTTTCCTTCTTCGAGGCTTTCGCGCTGCCGGTCGAAGCGGTGCAGGAAGAAATCGCGTGCGGCATGCTGCAGCAGGGCGAAGGCGAGCAGCACCCAAAGAGTGGACATGAACCGGCCGACGAGGGCCGCCGCCGCGTAGAAATAGCCGGCTCCGGCGAGCAGCGCGCTCACCAGGGGCAGGCCGGGGCCGCCGATGGCCGCCGTCAGGCGCAGCCAGGGCGGCTGCTGGGCGATGGCGAGGAGCCCTCTCCGCGGCCGGAAGATGCGCCACAGGAGCAAG
This sequence comes from Tepidiphilus sp. HLB4, assembly GCF_054823945.1. NCBI lineage: Bacteria > Pseudomonadati > Pseudomonadota > Hydrogenophilia > Hydrogenophilales > Hydrogenophilaceae > Tepidiphilus > Tepidiphilus sp. HLB4. The sequence continues at coordinate 38,920 of NZ_JSYB01000020.1, forward strand.
GCCAGCAGCAACATGGAGACGACGAAAGGCGTGCGCCCCAGGTCGGTAAAGGGGGCATCCAGCTGGGCCTCGTTGAGATAGACGGCGAGAAAGCCCAAGGGCAGCACGCCCCAGGCGAACCCCCGCAGCGTGTGCCTCAGGCGCTTGAGGATGGAGGGCGGCCAATGAAACCGGGTGGCGGCAATCCCCGTGCCCGGCGCGAAGACGCGCTGCCAGAAGGCGACGTTCCAGCCGAAAGGCGCGATGCGCACCAAGGCGGTGCCGATGGCGCGGAAATTTTCGGCGAACGCATCCCCGGCGAGAATCATCGTGCCGCAGCCGTAGGCGATGAGCGGGAAGGGAAGGGCTTGGATGGCTTCCAGGAAAAGCAGCAGCAAGGTATCGAGCAAGCCGGCGTGGTGCGGATCGCGCTCGCCGGCGGCGAGGTGGCGACCGATGAGCCGGGCCAGCCGGGGGCGTGCGAGGAGCAGGCAGACGCCCAGCACGGCGGCCAACCATGTCATCGGCGGGGACTGGGTGAGGGCGAGGCGCCATGAGCCAGGATCGGCAAAGCTCTGGAAAAGGGTGAGCGTGCCCGTGCCGACGGCGAGGAGCTCGGGCATGGGGTCGCGCCACAGCGTGCGGGTGGTGGCCACCCACATGAGGTGCTGGTCGATGAAGGAGGAGAACTCTTCGACGACGTCCAGATCGCGCAGGAGCACCGATTCCAGGTCGCTGAGCGCCGCGAGCAGGGCCGGGCGCAGGGCGTCGATCGTCTCCAGCGTGAGGGAGCGCACGGCCAGGGCTTCGACGATGGCATTTTCCAGGTTGCCGTCGGCTCCGGCCGGGTCGGACTGCCCCAGGACCTGGCGCGCCCGCTCGCGGGGATCGGCAATGAGGCGCTTGGCCTGGCGTAGCTCGAGCTCGAGCAGTTGGACTTCTTCGAGCATGCCGCGGACCTTGTTGAGCTCCTGGCTCAATTCGGACGGGGAAGGGAGGCGGCTGCGGTATTCGAGGAGGAGGTTGCCCACGGCTGGACTCAGGCCCTGTTGGGCGATGCGCTTTTTCAGGGATTCGAGCGTTTCCCACCGCTCCTGCGTTTCACGCTGCAGCTGCGATTGGCGTTCGCGCACGCTCTGCAGGCGATGGCGCAGGGTCTGCAAGCGCGCTTCCCATTCCCGGTTGGTCGCCTCCACCCGGGCAAGTCTCGGGTCGATCGCTTCGGCATTGACCTGGCTCGTTTCCTGGCTGACTTCGGCCGTCGTGCTCTTTTCCACCGCTTCGCGCAGCTGCCGCAGGCGGGCCAGTTCGACGTCGAGCCGCTCGATGCGGCGCGACAGCAGCACCCGCGTGCTCGCGGCAAGACGGCTCTCGAGCAAGGCGGCGCGCCGTTCGGCTTCTTGAGCCTGGCTTGTGACCAAGGTGGCGAGTGTGAGGGCTTGCTGTACCAGGGGATCGTTGCTGGGAAGGGTAGGCAGGGGGGCGGGCGGAGGGGGGGCGACAGCAGCATCGCCGCGCTCCTTGGGTTGTTCGAGGTCGGAGAGCTGGGCGCGCAAAGCTTCCTGCGTCTGGCGTCGCGTCCGTTCTTCCTCGAGGATGCGGCGCAGGCGCTCGGCGCGCTCGCTCGGTGCCAGGCTGTCGCTGACCCGCAGATCGGCAAACTCGCTGGGGCGGCTGGCGGCGAGCTGCTGCAGTTCGCGCTGCGTCTGCTCGATGAGCTTTTCGGCGAGCGCGGCGCGAATCTCGGCTTGCTGTCGGCGGCTTTGCGCTTCCTGGATGCGGTCGAGCAATTGCTTGAGCGCGGCGGAGGTGTCGGGCGGTAGCGCATTGCGCTGCAGCGCATCTTGAATCAGGGCAAGGCCCGACTGGATCGGGTCGTCGCTGGTCTCGGCGGCAAAGGCGGGGACGAGCGCACCGACGAGGCAGAAGATCAAGAGGCCGCACAACCGGCGGACGAAACGCATGGAGCCTTCCTTGGGATGGGCGCGAGATCGGGAGCGGGGAGAATGCCGGCAGTCCGATTCGAACGGACGACCTTCCGCTTACAAGGCGGGTGCTCTACCAGCTGAGCTATGCCGGCGCTGCCGCGTCCGGCTCCGGAATCGCTCCGGAGCGGACGGAAAGATTATACCGTTCCCTCGTGCGGAGGAGAGGGCTTAGGAGGTGACGGGGATCTTGCCGATCTTGATGCGCCACTCGCGCGGGCCGGTTTCATGCACGTTGTTGCCTTGGCTATCGACGGCCACCGTCACCGGCATGTCGCGCACCTCGAATTCGTAGATCGCCTCCATGCCCAGATCCTCGAAGGCGACGACGCGCGCTGCCTTGATCGCCTTGGCCACCAGATAGGCGGCTCCGCCCACGGCCATGAGGTAGGCGGCGCGGTGGTCGCGGATCGCCGCCACGGCTTCGGGGCCGCGCTCGGCCTTGCCGACCATGGCGATGAGTCCGGTCTTTTCCAGCATGAGGCGGGTGAATTTGTCCATGCGCGTGGCGGTGGTGGGGCCGGCGGGGCCGACGACTTCGTCGCGCACCGGATCGACCGGGCCGACGTAGTAGATGACCCGGTTGGTGAAATCGACGGGGAGCGGCTCGCCGCGGGCGATCATGTCGGCGATGCGCTTGTGCGCGGCATCCCGCCCGGTGAGGAGCTTGCCGTTCAGCAGCAGGATGTCGCCGGCCTTCCAGGAGGCGACTTCCTCGCGCGTGAGGGTGTCGAGATTTACCCGCTTGGCTTTCTCGGTGTCGGGCGTCCAGGTGACCTGCGGCCAGTCTTCGAGGCGCGGCGGTTCGAGCCGGGCCGGGCCGCTGCCGTCGAGGGTGAAGTGCACGTGGCGGGTGGCGGCGCAGTTGGGAATCATGGCCACCGGCAGGCTCGCGGCGTGGGTGGGGTAGTCGAGCACTTTCACGTCGAGCACCGTAGTGAGGCCACCCAGCCCCTGGGCGCCGATGCCGAGCGCGTTGACCTTGTCGTAGAGTTCGAGCCGCAGCCGTTCGGCGGTACTGAGCTCCTCGCCGCGCTCGGCGCGGGCCTGCAGCTCGTGGATGTCGACGGGAGCCATGAGGGATTTCTTGGCGAGCAGCATGGCTTTTTCCGGGGTGCCGCCGATGCCGATGCCGAGGATGCCGGGCGGACACCAGCCCGCTCCCATGGTGGGCACGGTCTTGAGCACCCAGTCGACGAGGGAGTCCGACGGGTTGAGCATGGCCATCTTGGCCTTGTTCTCCGAGCCGCCGCCCTTGGCCGCGCAGATCACCTCCACTTTGTTGCCGGGTACGAGCTCGACGTGGACCACGGCCGGGGTGTTGTCGCGGGTATTCTGCCGCTTGCCGGCCGGGTCGCGCAGGACCGAAGCGCGCAGGGGGTTGTCCGGGTTGGTGTAGGCGCGGCGCACGCCCTCGTCGATGAGTTCCTGCAGGCTGCGGCGCGTGTCGAAACGCACGTCCTGGCCGATCTCGAGGAAAACCGTGGCGATGCCCGTGTCCTGGCAGATCGGGCGGTGCCCCTCGGCGGCCATGCGGGAGTTGGTGAGGATCTGGGCGATGGCGTCTTTCGCCGCAGGGCTTTGCTCGCGCTCGTAGGCCTTGGCGAGCGCCTTGATGTAATCGAGCGGGTGATAGTAGCTGATGTACTGGAATGCGTCGGCGATCGATTCGATCAGGTCTTCTTCACGGATGGTAGTCATCGCAGGATTCCTCGCAGAGGGCGCTATTCTAACAGAGGGCATCGCCGGCCAGAGGGTACGAGACCGGTGCCGTAGTAAGTCTGATGTAAGATATAAGCGTTTCAATTCAAAATGTCAGAGGTCGGCGGCTGCGCCGCCCGTTCGGACGAAATCACGCAGAGGGAGGAAACATCCATGGCTCAGAAAATGTACTATCCGCCAGAAGAACTCGTCAAGAACGCCGCCGTCTCGGGGATGGATCACTATAAGCGGCTCGTGGCCGAGGCGGAAAAAGATTACGAAGGCTACTGGGCGAACCACGCCCGCACGCTCCTCGACTGGAAGAAACCCTTCACCCAGGTGCTCGACGAGTCCAACGCTCCGTTCTACAAATGGTTCGCCGACGGGGTGCTCAATGCCTCCTACAACTGTCTCGACCGGCACGTGGCCGCCGGGCTGGGCGACAAGGTGGCCATCATCTTCGAGGCCGACGACGGCAAGGTCACCAAAGTCACGTACCGCGAGCTGCTCGCGCGGGTGGGCCAGTTCGCCAATGCGCTCAAGTCGCTCGGCGTGAAGAAGGGCGACCGGGTCCTCATCTATCTGCCCATGGGCATCGAAGGCGTGGTGGCCATGCAGGCGTGCGCGCGCATCGGGGCGACGCACTCGGTGGTCTTCGGCGGCTTTTCCGCTCTGGCGCTGCGCGACCGCATCCAGGACACTGGCGCCACGGTGGTGGTCACGTCCGACGGTCAGTTCCGCGGTGGCAAGGCCTTGCCGTTGAAGGCCATCGTCGAAGAGGCGTTTGCCATGGGCGGTTGCGAATCGGTGCGCCACGTGATCGTCAACAAGCGCACCGGCATGGACATCGAATGGCATCCGGAACGTGACCTGTGGTGGAGTGAGGTGATCGCCAGCCAGAGCGAGGAGTGCGAACCGGAGTGGGTCGAAGCCGAGCACCCGCTCTTCCTTCTCTACACCTCGGGTTCCACCGGCAAGCCCAAAGGCGTGCAGCACTCCACCGGCGGCTATCTCACCCAGGTCGCGCTGACCATGAAGTGGACCTTCGACATCAAGCCGACCGACGTCTTCTGGTGTACGGCCGACATCGGCTGGATCACCGGGCACAGCTACGTCGCCTATGGGCCGCTGGCGGTGGGCGCGACGCAGGTGGTGTTCGAAGGCGTACCGACTTATCCCGACGCGAGCCGCTTCTGGCGCATGATCGAGGCGCACAAGGTCAGCATCTTCTATACCGCGCCCACGGCGATCCGCGCCCTCATCAAGGCGAGCGAGGCGACGCCCGAAGTGCATCCACGCAATTTCGACCTCTCCAGCCTGCGTATCCTCGGCTCGGTGGGCGAGCCGATCAACCCGGCGGCCTGGGAGTGGTATTACAACGAAGTGGGCCATGGACGCTGCCCCATCGTCGATACCTGGTGGCAGACCGAGACCGGGGCGCACATGATCACGCCGCTGCCCGGCGCCACGCCGCTCGTGCCCGGCTCCTGTACGCTGCCTTTCCCCGGCATCATGGCGGCGGTGGTCGATGAGACCGGTACCGAGCTTCCCTGGGGGCATGGCGGGTTCCTCGTCATCAAAAAACCCTGGCCGTCGATGATTCGCACGATCTGGGGCGATCCGGAGCGGTTCAAGAAATCCTATTTCCCCGAAGATTTCAAAGGGAAACTCTATCTGGCCGGCGACGGGGCGATTCGCGATCCCGAGACGGGCTACTTCACCATCACCGGGCGCATCGACGACGTGCTCAACGTCTCCGGCCACCGTCTGGGCACGATGGAGATCGAATCGGCTCTCGTGGCGCACGAGCTGGTGGCGGAAGCGGCCGTGGTCGGCCGTCCCGATGATATTACCGGCGAGGCGATCGTGGCCTTCGTGGTGCTCAAACGCTCGCGGCCTCAGGGCGAAGAGGCCAAGCGCCTCATCAAGGAACTGCAGGACTGGGTGGCCAAGGAGATCGGCCCCATCGCCAAGCCCAAGGAGATCCGCTTCGGCGAAAACCTGCCCAAGACCCGCTCGGGCAAGATCATGCGTCGGCTGCTGCGCCAGCTTGCCAAAGGCGAGGAGATCACGCAGGATACGTCCACGCTGGAGAACCCGGCGATCCTGGAGCAGTTGAAAGGCTAAGAGGAGAAGAAGGACGGGCGGCCTCGAGACCGCCCGCCTCGTGGGAGGAGACGAATTACGGCGCCCGTAAGAGGCGCTTTTCTTTTTCTTGAGGCAAAAGAAAAAGGCCACCCAGATAGAGCGGCCTATTTTCATCTTTTTGCAGCGCAGCTTACTTGAGCTTGGTTTCCTTGTAGAGCACGTGCTTGCGCGCTTTGGGGTCGTACTTCATCAGCTCGAGTTTTTCCGGGGTGGTGCGCTTGTTCTTCGAGGTGGTGTAGAAATGCCCGGTTCCGGCGGTGGACTCGAGCTTGATCTTCTCGCGGGCGGCTTTGGCCATGATGCACTCCTATCCGGGATTCAGATTTTCTCGCCGCGGGCGCGCAGCTCGGCGAGCACGGCATCGATGCCTTTCTTGTCGATCGTGCGCAGCGCCGCGTTGGAAATGCGCAGCTTCACCCAACGCTCTTCGGCCTCGCTCCAGAAACGGCGATAGTGCAGGTTGGGGAGGAAGCGGCGTTTGGTTTTGTTGTTGGCGTGCGAGACGTTGTTTCCCGTCATCGGACGCTTGCCGGTCACTTGACAGACGCGGGCCATGAGGGCTCTCCTGGGAATTCTTCAAAGCGCGGAACGATAGCATGAAAACACCGCGGCGGCAAGGTGTCGATGCCAAGCGTGGGGCTGCCTCGCACCGGCCTCAGTCGCGGCGGGCGAAGGTCCACAGGCGGTTTGCGCCGTAGTGCCAGAAGAAGAGGATCCCTGTGACGAGGATCTGGGCAAGCAGGTAGGGTAGCTGTAGCCAATCGAGTGCGAGTGCCATGCCGGCGACGTTGCCGGCAAACCCGGTGGCGGCTACGGCGAGAAACTTGGGTAAGGCGACGATGTGGCGCGCGTCGCTGGCGAAGACCCAGCGGCGCGAGCCGAGGTAGTTCGTCACGGCTCCGGCAAGAAAACCCAGCGCCGAGGCGGGGAGCGGGCCGAGCGTGTCCGTTTCGACCAAGGCCACCAGCACGGTGTAATGCACGAGGGTGCCGGAAACGCTCACCAGGGCAAAGCGCGACATGCGCACGAGTTCGGCCAGCGGACGCCTCATGGAGCAGCGGCCTCGTGGTCGATGATCTTGAGGACGGCGAGCGGCGTGCCGAGCCGCTCGATGCGCGCGATTTCCTTGCCGGGTACCGCCTGGTCGCAGTCATCGTGCGTAGTGGCGAGCAGCAGTTCCGCATCGTCCCAGGCCTCGGTGATGTACACGTTGGGGGGGAGCCAAGGTTCGATCTGGAATCCTTCCGCGCAGTAGGCGAGCGCCCATTCCTTGTCGGCGGGTTGTTTGGCGACCCAGTCGGCGAGCGCGGGTAGCAGCGCCCGGGTAGCGTCGCTCCAGTAGTCCAGTTCCCAATGATGCTTGGCGCCGGCAAGTCCTCGGGCGAGATGGTTGTAGTAGAGGTGTTGATAGGGATGCAGCCGCGCCAGGGTGATGAAGTCATCGGCGGCCGAGAGTACGAGCAAAGCGCTGAGCAGCAGTGCTCCATGGCGGCGGCGAAGGGAGATTTCGGTCAGGGGGCGGTGGAGTGCCGCGAGCGTGCTTTGCCAGCCCCAGCAGGCGAGCAGCGCAAACCACGGCACGAGGAAGAGGAAGTGGCGCAGGCCGTTGTAGAGAGGGGGCTTGCCGATCACGACGTAGGCGAGCACGAAGGTGAGCGCGAACAGCAGCGGCCACAGACGGGGGGATTCCTTGATGCGCCGCCAGTGGGCAAGCGCGAGCACGGTGCCGAGGAGGATGAACTCGGGCAGGCGTACGAGGAGGTATTTCGGAAGGTAGAGGCGCGAGACCTGGGCGTTTTCCACCCGTTTCCCGTCTTCCCAGGTGTAGAGATCGAAAGCGAAGTGGGAGAACTTGGTGAGCGCCTGCCAGACGTGATCCCAGCCCATCACCGACCACGGCCAGAAGAAGGCCATGAGGGCAAGCGCGAGGGCGATGCCCGGCGCGAGGCGCAGGAGGATCGCCGTGAAGAGCCGTGGCCAGGGGGGCAGGGCCCGGCGGCGGGGCCACCAGGAGAGGAGAATGGCCGCGCCGAGGAAGCCGAAGGCGAGCACGCCGCCTACGCGCAGCCCCAGCGCCGCTCCGGTGGCGAGCCCCCACAACAGGACGTGGCGCCAACGCGGCGCAGGAAGCCCGTCGGCGATGCGGCTCGTGTAGTAGAGCGACCACAGCATGGCCGCGGCAAAAGGGACGTCCTTGGTGTGGGTGAAGATGGCGCCGGAGAAGACGCCGCTGCCCATCGTGGCGGCGAGCGCCGCCGTGCCGAGCCAGGCACCGCCGAGGAAGCGCCCGAAACGCGCCGCGCCCAAGAAGGCCAGGGCGCCGAAAGCGGCGGTGAGGAGGTGCCGCAGCGGCCACCAGTCGATGCCGAAAGCCATGGTGATCCAGGCTGCGGGCAGGTCGAAGAGGCCGCCGTAGAGATAGAGGTTGCTGAAATCGAGAAAGGTCTTGTCGGCAAGCCCGCTCGTGTAATACGCCACGAGCAGTTCGCCATAGATGTGCTGTACCCATTCGTCGTTGCTGGGGGCGTGGCGGTCGTAGCCGTCGAACACGTACCAGGCGAAGACGAGCCACAGCAGCATGGCGAGGCTGCGCGGAGTGAGCAGGCGCTGGAAGAGGAGGCGCATCGGCAAGGAACTCGGCACGGAATCGGCAATCAGAAAGGCGCGCGGACGAAAGGTTCAGCGCAGAGGGGAAGGGGGGTCGGCGAGTTCGTCGGGCAGGTTCACGGTGCGCCCGATGAGGTAGAGCGGCCGGCGCTTGACTTCCTCGAAGACGCGGCCGAGGTATTCGCCGAGCACGCCCAGGCTGACGAGCTGCACCCCCGAGAGAAAGAGTGTGGCGACCATCAGCGAAGCGTAGCCGGGCACGTCGCGCCCGAAAAGCAGCGTGCGCACCACCAGCCACAGACCGTAGACGACGGAGGCGAGCGCAAGGAGCGCTCCGATCGAGGACCAGACGTGCAACGGAACCGTGGTGAAGGAGACCATGCCGTCGATGGCGTAGCGCCAGAGCTTGCGCAGCGACCAGCGCGAGGTACCGGCATGGCGCTCAGCCGGGCGGTAGGGCAGGGTGACCTGATCGAAGCCCACCCAGTTCGCCAGCCCTTTGAGGAACCGCTTGCGTTCGGGCAGAAGGTTGAGGGCCGCCACCACGCGCCGGTCGAAGAGGCGGAAGTCGCCTCCGCCCGGCGTGAGCGCGATCTCGGAGATGCCGCGATAGAAGCGGTAGAAGGCGAGCGAGAGCCAGCGGCGCAGGGGGGAGTCGGTGTCGCGGTCGGTGCGCACCGCCGTGACGATGGCCGCTCCGGCGCGCCAGCGCTCGAGCATCTGGGGGATGAGTTCGGGCGGATGCTGCAGGTCGGCATCCATGATGACGGCGGCCCGCCCGGCGACGCGGTGCAGCCCCGCGGCCATGGCGGCTTCCTTGCCGAAGTTGCGTGCGAAGCGCACGCCCTTGACGCGGACATCAGCCTTGCCGAGCCGCTCGATGACGGCGAAACTCTCGTCGCGGCTGCCGTCATCGACGAGGATCAGCTCCCAGGAGAGCTCGAGCGATTCGAGCACGGCCTTGAGCCGTTCGTACAAAACCGGTAACGAGGCCGCCTCGTTATAGACGGGTACAATCACGCTCAATTCGACGGAAGTCGGCGCAGTCGGTGCGGAGGCGGGGATCACGGCTGTCGGCTCCTGTCGTCAGCGAAGCGTAACGGGATGTAAGGCAAGGATCGCATGGACGTCCATTTCGAAAAATCCGGCGTTTTGGCGCTGACGCCGCCCCCCGTACTCGCGTCATTACCGGACGATGTCTCCCAGGAAACGGCCGCGTCGGTACGGCGAACCTTCGTTTTGTGCGCCGACGATTATGGTATCGCACCGGGCGTGAATCGCGCCATCGAGCATCTGATCGAACTGCGGCGCGTGACGGCCACGAGCGCCATGGTGACCATGCCGTGCTGGAAGCGCGATGCGCCAGGCTTGGCGGCCTTGGCGCGCGCAACCGGTGCCCAGGTTGGCTTGCACCTGACGCTCACCGAGCAGCGCTCGGCGAGCCCGGCGCGTGGTCTGGCGCAAGACGGACGTCTGCCGTCGCTGCGTTCCTTGCTCTTGAGGGCATTGGCGAAACGCCTGCCGGCGGCGGCAGTGGCCGAGGAGATCCGGGCGCAGTTCGATGCCTTCGAAGACGTCTGGGGGGCGCCGCCCGCCTTCGTCGACGGGCATCAGCACGTGCATCTCCTGCCGACGGTGCGTGAGGCGCTCATCGCCGAGATCCTGCGCCGTTACGCGCCGGGAACGCTGTGGGTGCGCGATTGCCGTGAGACGGTACAGCGTATCCGGGCGCGCGGCGTGGGGGTGCGCAAGGCGCTCTTCCTGCGCCGCTTGGGGCGCGGGCTCAAGGCAGCGCTGCTCGCGCACGGCATCGCCCACAACCAGGGCTTCTCCGGCCTGCACGATTTCAAGGAAACGCCGCCTTTTCGCGAGAAGATGGGCCGTTTCCTCTCGGCCTTGGGGCCGAGGGCCTTGGTGCACGTGCACCCGGGCCGGGTCGACGCGGCGCTTTTGGCCGTCGATACGCTGACGGCTCCTCGTGAGTGGGAATACGGGTATTTGGCAAGTGACGCTTTCGCCGAGGACTGCGCGCGCCTGGGGGTATGGCCGAGCTTGCCTGCGTGGAACGGCACGCCGTCCAAGGCCCAAGAATACGCGCTCTTCTGTACGGCCTGAAGCGCGCGGCGCGGCCGGCTCTGCTAGACTTACGGCCTCGATCCTCTCAATCCGTCCGAGTCATGCTCGAAGCTTTGGCGCTCACCTGCATCAAGGGCGATCGCATCCTCTTTCGCGACCTGACGCATGCCTTTCGCCCCGGCGTGCTCACGCGCGTGGCCGGCCCCAACGGGGTGGGCAAGACGAGTCTGCTGCGGCTGCTGTGCGGCCTGGCGCAGCCCGACGAGGGGGAGGTGCGCTGGCAAGGGACGCCGCTGGCGGCGCAGAGGGATGCCTGGCATCGGGCGGTGTTCTTTCACGGCCATCTGCCGGCGGTGCATGAGCTCCTGAGTCCGCGGGAGAATCTGCGCAGCCTGGCGGCGGTGCAGGGGCTGCCGCACGACGGGGCGGCGATCGACGCCGCGCTCGGGGAGCTTGGCCTTGCGCGGCAGCGCGATCTGCCCGTGCGGGTACTCTCGGCGGGGCAGCGGCGGCGGGTGGCGCTCGCGCGGCTCGTTCTGGCGCAGGAGCGGCCGGTGTGGATCCTCGACGAGCCTTTCACGGCGCTCGACGCCGCCGCGGTGGCTGCGCTCGCGCGCCGCATCGAAGCGCGGGTACGCGACGGGGCCACCGTGGTGCTCACGACGCATCAGGACGTGGAATTTGCCTGTCCCTGCGACACGCTGGAGCCGGGGCGGTTTGCGCCGCGGCGCAAGGCGGCGTGATGGGAGCGGTATTTTTGGCCATGCTGCGGCGGGAGATGGCGCTTGCCTGGCGCGGCCGCACCGACGTGCTGCTCGCGCTCTCCTTCTTCGTCGTGGTGGTGTGTCTCTTTCCCTTTGGCATCGGGCCGGAGGCGAACCAGCTGCGCGCGATCGCCCCCGGCGTGGTCTGGGTGACGGCGCTGCTCGCTTCGCTTCTGGCGCTGCCGCGGCTCTTCGAGCACGACTTGCGCGACGGCACGCTGGAGCAGCTGCTGCTCTCGCCCGAGCCGGCGGTGGTGTGGGTGCTGGCCAAAGTGGCCGTGCACTGGCTGGTGACCGGCGTGCCGGTGGCGCTCTTCGCGCCGCTGCTCGCCGGGCTCTACGATCTGCAGCCGGACGTCCTGCCGCTGCTTGCCGGGACGCTCCTTCTGGGTACGCCCACGCTCACGCTCATCGGGGCGATCGGGGCGGCGCTCACGCTGGGGGTGCGCTCCGGGGCGGTGCTGCTTGCGCTGCTGGTGCTGCCGCTGGCGGTGCCGGTGCTGATCTTCGGCGCAGGGGCGGTGGAAGCGGCCCTGGGTGGGGTATCCTACGCCGCGCACCTGGCCCTGCTGGGGGCGGGTATGCTCGCGGCGGTGGCGCTCGCCCCTTGGGCCTGCGTGGCGGCGCTGCGCCTGGCGGTGCAATGACGGAGAAAGGAAAGGGATGAACGCGACGCAGGAAAGACGGCAACGATGGCGGCAGGGGGTCGAGGAGCGGCAGCGTTCCCCGCGCAGCCTGTGGCGGTTTGCCGCGCCGCAGCAGTTCTATCCGCTCGCCGGGCGGCTCGCGCCGTGGTTCGCCGCGGCGGCCGCCGTGCTGGCCGTGGCGGGGCTGTATCTGGGGTTTTTCGTTGCGCCCACCGACGCGCAGCAGGGTGAGGTCTATCGCGTCATCTTCCTCCATGTGCCGGCGGCGTGGATGTCGATGTTCCTCTATCTCGTGATGGCGTTCTGGGGCATCGTCGGCTGGGTGCTCAATACGCGGCTCTCTTTCATGATGGCGCACGCGCTCGCGCCCACCGGGGCGATCTGGTGTTTCATCGCCCTGTGGACGGGGGCGCTGTGGGGCAGGCCCACCTGGGGGACGTACTGGGTGTGGGATGCGCGGCTCACCTCGCAGCTGCTCCTCATGTTCCTCTACCTGGGTTATCTGGCGCTCACACGGGCCATCGAGGATCCGCGTCGTGCCGATCGCGCCGGGGCCTTGCTCGCCATCGTCGGTTCGATCAACGTACCCATCATCTATTTCTCGGTGAAATGGTGGAACACGCTGCACCAGGGTGCTTCGGTGAGCCTGACGCGTGCGCCTTCCATGGCCACCGTCATGCTGGTGACCATGCTGATCATGGCGTTTGCCGCCTGGTTCTATTCAATCGCCGTGGCGCTGTGGCGCGTGCGCACGCTCATCCTCGAACGCGAACGGCACACCGACTGGGTGGCCGCCGAGCTCGATCGCCTGGCGGCGAAGGAAAAGGAGTGAAGGGATGCAGTGGGAATCGTGGTCGGCATTCTGGGACATGGGCGGGCGCGGCTTCTACGTCTGGGGGAGCTACGGCGTGAGCTTCGCCCTCATCGCCCTCGAACTTTATTTCCTCCATCGCACTCGTAAGGCCGTGATCCGCCGTCTGCTGCGCTGGCGGGCGGTACGGTTCGAAGACACGGGAGAAGACGCATGACGGCACGCGGCAAGCGTTTGACTTTGATCCTGGCGGCGCTCGCCCTGCTCGGCGGCGCCACGGCGCTGGTGCTCTCGGCGATGCGCGAGAACCTGGTGTTCTTTCATACGCCCTCCGAAGTGGCCGAAGGCAAGGCGCCGTTCGGGCGGACTTTTCGCATCGGCGGGATGGTGGTCGACGGCTCGCTCGAGCGGCTGCCAGACGGGGTGACGGTGCGCTTCGCCGTGACCGATACGGCCAAGACCATCCCCGTCGTCTATCGCGGCGCGTTGCCCGATCTCTTCAGCGAGGGCAAGGGGGCGGTGGTGCAGGGCAGGCTGGGGTCGGACGGGGTGTTCGTCGCGAGCGAAGTGCTCGCCAAGCACGACGAGAACTACATGCCGGTGGAAGCGCAGCACGCCGTGGATCAGGCGCAGCGCGCGGCGGCCACCTTGAAACCCTGAGGAGTGCGTGATGATCCCCGAGATGGGACAGTTCGCGCTGGCGCTCGCCTGGGCGCTGGCGCTGGTGCAGGCGGTGCTGGGCCTTGCCGGGGCGGCGCGCGGTTCGGTTGGGGCGATGGCGGCGGCGCGGCGCGCGGCGCTCGCGCAATGTGCCGCGCTCGTGCTCGCCTACGCTTGCCTGACGGCGGCGTTCCTGCGCATCGATTTTTCCGTGCTCCTGGTGGCGGCCAATTCCTCTACGCGTACGCCGTGGTTCTATCGCCTCACCGGCGTATGGGGCAACCACGAGGGCTCGATGCTCCTGTGGGCGCTGTCGCTTTCCCTCTGGCAGGCGGCGGTGGCCGGTTTCTCGCGTTCGCTCACGGCGGCTTTTCGCGCGCGCGTGCTCGGCGTGCTGGGCACGGTGAGCGTGGGCTTTCTCGCCTTCCTCATCCTCACCTCCAACCCGTTCGAACGCCTGGTACCGATGCCGGGCGAGGGGCGCGATCTCAATCCCTTGCTGCAGGATCCGGGCATGATCATCCATCCGCCGCTCCTGTACATGGGCTACGTGGGCATGGCGGTGGCCTTTGCTTTCGCGATCGCGGCGCTCTTGTCGGGGCGGATGGACGCGGCCTGGGCGCGCTGGTCGCGCCCGTGGACGCTCACCGCCTGGGTGTTCCTCACGCTGGGCATCCTCGTCGGTTCGGCCTGGGCCTATTACGAGCTGGGCTGGGGCGGCTGGTGGTTCTGGGATCCGGTGGAGAACGCCTCGCTCATGCCTTGGCTCGTGGGAACCGCCTTGCTGCATTCGCTCATCGTCACCGAGAAGCGGGGGGCGTTTCGCAGCTGGACGGTGCTGCTGGCGATCGGGGCGTTCTCGCTCTCGCTCCTGGGGACGTTCCTCGTGCGCTCGGGTGTGATCACCTCGGTGCACGCCTTTGCCACCGATCCGACGCGCGGCGTGTTCATCCTGGGCTTGCTCGCGCTCACCGTGGGCGTGTCGCTGCTGCTCTTTGCCTGGCGTGCGCCGCGGCTCTCCGGCGGGGGGGTGTTCGCGCCGGTGTCGCGCGAAGGCTCGCTGCTGGTCAATAACGTGCTCATGGCTGCGGCCGCCGGGGCGGTGCTGCTGGGCACGGTCTATCCGCTGATCCTCGACGCGCTGCAAGGGGCCAAGATTTCGGTGGGGCCGCCGTACTTCGAGACCGTGTTCGTGCCGCTCATGGCCCCGGCGGTGGTGCTGATGGCGCTGGCGCCGTTCCTGCGCTGGAAGCGCGATGCGCTCGCGCGGGTGCTGCGCCGGGTGGGGCCGGAGCTCGTCGGCGCGCTGCTCTTGGCGGCGCTGGGGGTGTGGGCCGCCGGACATGCCACGCCCGGGGCTTATCTTGGGCTTGCCCTGACGGCCTGGGTGGCGCTTGCCTCGCTGCGGCTGCTCGTCGAGCGTCTGCGCCAGGGCGCGGCGCCGGGATTGGCGGCACGGCTGCGCGGCATTCCCGGGTCGTGGTGGGGGATGTGGCTGTCGCATCTCGGGGTGGGCGTGTTCATCCTCGGGGTGACGCTCGTGGGGGCGCTGGAGCAGCGGCTCGACGTGAAGATGATGCCGGGACAGGCGGCGGAACTCGCCGGTTACCGCTTCGTGCTGCGCGGCGTGAGCGAGGTACCCGGGCCCAACTACACGGCCCAGCGCGGCGAGGTGGAAGTGTGGCGCGAAGGGCAAATGCGCACCGTGCTTGTGCCGGAGAAGCGCGCCTACTTCCGCTCGGCCATGCCGATGACCGAATCGGCGATCGACTGGGGGGTGTTCCGCGACGTCTATGTGTCGCTGGGTGACCCGACCGGCGATGGCGGCTGGGTGGTGCTGCTCTTCTACAAACCCTTCATTTCCTGGATCTGGTTCGGGGCGATCCTGATCGCCTTGGGCGGAGTGGCCGCGGCGCTCGACCGGCGCTACCGGCGGCTGGCGCGGCGCCGGGATTCGGTTCCTGTGCCGGAGGTGTTGCCCGAACCGGCGGCGGAGGCGGCGCGATGAAACTGAAGTACCTGATTCCGTTCCTCATTTTCGTCACGTTGGTCGCGCTCTTCGCCTACGCCTTCCGCCTCGATCCGCGCGAGGTGCCTTCGCCGCTCGTCGGCAAGCCGGCGCCGGCCTTCGCCCTGCCGCGGGTGGACGCGCCCGGGACGCTCGCCGGGCCGGCCGATCTGCGGGGGCAGCCGTGGCTGCTCAACGTCTGGGCCACGTGGTGCGTGGCCTGCCGCGAGGAGCACGCCATGCTGGTGCGGCTCGCGCGCGAGGAGGGGGTGCCCATCGTGGGGCTCAATTACAAGGAGATCCGCGGCGACGCCGAGCTCGACGCTTCCCGTCTCTCGCCGCAGGAAGAGCGCGAGGCGGCGCTGCTGCGCGCGCGCACCTGGCTTGCCCAACACGGCGATCCCTATCGCTTTTCCGTGCTCGATCTGGATGGGCGCGTGGCGATCGACTACGGCGTCTATGGCGTGCCGGAGACTTTCCTCATCGACGCCGAGGGCGTCATCCGTTACAAGCACGTCGGCCCGATCGACGAGCGGGCCTGGCGCGAAGTGCTGCAGCCGAAGTGGGCGGCGCTGGCGGGAGCAAAGCGATGAGGCGAGGTGGGAAACGTGAAAGCGGCTTGGGCGGCCTCGTGCGCGGCATCGCCGCCGTCGTGGCTGCGTGCTGCTTCGGTTTCGCTTGGGCGGCGGAGGAGCCGCCCAAGGCGCAGCCGGTGGGCGACCCGGCGATCGAGGCGCGCGCCCTGAAGCTCGGGCACGAGCTGCGCTGCCTCGTGTGCCAGAACCAGTCGATCGCCGAATCCAACGCCGAGCTCGCCCACGACCTGATGAACCAGGTACGCGAGCAGCTCGCCGCCGGCAAGAGCGAGGAGGAGGTCCGCGCCTACCTGGTGGCGCGTTACGGCGACTTTGTGCTCTATCAGCCGCCCTTGAAGGCGAGCACGGTGGCGCTGTGGGCGGGGCCGTTCGTTCTGGCGCTCGCCGGGGTGCTTGCCCTGTGGCGGGTGTTGCGGCGCCGTTCGCGGGAAGAAATGCCTGCGCTCTCGGCTGAGGAGGCGGCGCGCGCCCAGGCGCTGTTGCGCGGGGAAGGCAAGGAGGAGCGGTCGTGATGGGATTCGTGACGGTGGCGGCGCTCCTGGCGCTCGCGGCCACGGGGTGGGTCGTCTGGCCGCTCGTGCGGCACCAAGGGGGGGCTTCTGATGAGGCGACCCAAGCACGGGCGGCGCTCGCGGTGCTGCGCGAGGAGTTCGCCGCGCTCGAGGCGGCACGGGCGGCCGGCGAGCTGGACGAAGCGGCTCATGCGCAGGCCCGGCGTGAGCTGGAGGCGCGGGCCTTGGCCGAGGCGCAGGCACTCGAGGCGCGCGTGCGGGGTCGGGAGATCTCGCCCGTGGCGGCTGCGCTCGTCGCGTTGGGGGTGCCTTTGCTCGCCGCTTTGGGTTACCTGTGGGTGGGATCGCCGCGCTGGGCGAGCGACGAGGCGGTGCTCGCGGCCACGCGCGAGGCCGAGGTGGCGCAGGCGGCGAGTGCCGCCGGCATCTCGCCCGAGCAGATCAGGGCGATGGTCTCGCGGCTCGAAGCGCGGCTGGAAAGCGGGGAGGGTGACGCGCAAGCCTGGATGATGCTCGCGCGCTCCTATCGCGTGCTGGGCGATCCGGCGTTCGTGGCTGCCGGCTGGGCGCGACTGGGCGCGAAGATTCCCCAGGAACCGGCGGTGCTCGTCGAGTGGGCGGAACTCTTGGTCGTCGCCCGCGGGGGGTTCGATGCCGAGTCGACGGCCTTGCTGGAGCGGGCCTTGGCGCTTGCCCCCGACGAACCCAAGGCGCTCGCCATGGGCGGGGCGGCGGCGGCCGCCGCCGGCGAGCATGCCAAGGCGGTGGAGCGCTGGGAGCGGCTGCTCGCCCAGGCGCCGGCCGAGGGGGAATTCGCCCAAACGCTGCGCGCGGCGATCGAAGCGGAGCGGCAGAAGGCGGGGCTGCCACCCTCGGGGAATTGACCCGGTGCGCGGCAAGCCTCGGCCTTCAGGCCGGGGAAGGATAGCGCGGACGCCGTTGGCGTCCTTGTCTTTGCTGTTCATGAAGAGTAGGATTTCTCGAATACAACGTCTCCAGGCTTTCAAATTCGCTCTGATGCCAACCGGCGAACAGGAACGGCAGATGCGCCGCTTCGCCGGTGCGTGCAGGTTCGTGTTCAACAAGGCGCTGGCGTTACAGAAGGAACGCTACGCGCAGGGCGAGAAGAAGCTTGGATACACCGGGCTGTGCAAGGAACTCACTGCATGGCGCAACGGGTCTGAAACGCCGTGGCTCAAGGATGCGCCTGTGCACCCGCTACAGCAGGCGCTCAAGGATTTGGAACGAGCCTACACCCACTTCTTCGCCAAGCGGGCAGGCTTCCCGCGCTTCAGGAAGAAAGGGCAGCACGACAGCTTCCGCTACCCCGACCCTAAACAGATCAAGCTCGATCAGGAGAACAGCCGCATCTTTTTGCCCAAGCTCGGCTGGCTGCGCTACCGCAACAGCCGCGAGGTGCTGGGCACGGTGAAGAACGCCACCGTAAGCCAGTATTGCGGCAGGTGGTTTGTCTCCATCCAGACCGAGCGGGAAGTGGAGCAGCCCGTGCCGCAGGCCACTACGGCAGTGGGCATCGACCTGGGCGTGGTGCGCTTTGCCACGCTCTCGGACGGCACCGTCTATGCGCCGCTCAACAGCTTCAGGCGGCACGAAGAGGCATTGCGCAAGGCACAGCAGGCGCTCGCCCGCAAGACGAAGTTCAGCAATAACTGGAAGAAAACCAAGGCCAAGGTACGGCGCATCCACGCGCGCATCGCCAACGCCCGCCGCGACTACCTGCACAAGACCACGACCACGATCAGCCAAAACCACGCGATGGTGTGTATCGAGGACCTGCGGGTGCGGAACATGTCCAGGTCGGCGGCTGGCACGGCGGAGGCGCCGGGAAGAAACGTTCGGGCCAAGTCGGGCCTGAACAAATCCATCCTCGATCAAGGCTGGTTCGAATTCCGCCGCCAACTGGATTACAAATTGGCATGGCGTGGCGGGCATCTCATCACCGTGCCGCCACAGAATACGAGCCGCACCTGCCCATGCTGCGGCCATGTGTCGGCAGAGAACCGGCAGACGCAAGCCCGGTTCGCGTGCGTGGAATGCGGCTTCGAGGAGCACGCCGATCTAGTCGGCGCGATCAATATCCTAAGGGCGGGACACGTCCGGTTCGCCTGTGAAGTGAGCGGTGCGGTAATGCCGCCAGCAGCAGGAACCCACCGAAGCGCCTCAAGGGCGGCTCAATGCCGCACCTGAGCGCCGTAGGAATCCTCCGACTTTAGGCGGAGGAGGATGTCAAGCTTCGTGGGTCTGGCGCTCAGCGCACGTTCGTCGCCGTGCGCTGCTGGGCGATCTCGGCCTCGATCATGTCATCGACTTCGTCTTCGGTGAGGCCGAGGAACTCGGCTACCGGGCCGCGCGCCTTGTGCCATTCCTTGTCGCGCCCGATGCCCACCGCCTCGGCCGCCACGACGTCGGCCATGGCGATGAGGCTCACGAGGTGCGGCACCTGCGGCGGCAGCGTCGTCTCCTCGAATACCGTGACGTAGTCGTGATGGTGGTTGATCGTCAGCGCCACCGGTTCGGCCAGGCCCCAGCGCCGGGCGAGAAAGAAGCCGACCACGGCGTGATGTGTCTTGTAGCGCTCGAATTCGTGCTCGGTGAAGGGCTTTTCTGGATCGACCCGGGCGAGCGAGAGCGTCTCGTGATAGTCGGGGTGCTGGCGTGCGAGCAGGAAAAAGCCGGTATCGTGCAGCAGCGCCGCCGTGTGCGCCATGGGCGGGGGTACGGTGCGCAGCAGGCGGGCGAAATCGGCGGCGGCCTCGGCCGAAACCCGAAGTTCGTCCCAGAGAGAAGGGCGCAGGTTCTTCGGCATCCCCAGCGTCGAATGCAGCAGGGCGTGCAGCACGATCTGGTGCGTGCGCTCGAGGCCAATCACCTGCAGCGCCTGGGCCACCGATTCGATCTTGCGCATGCGCATGATGCCGTTGGCCGCGCGCAGCACCGCGGCGGCGAGCGCCGGATCCTGCTGGATCATCTTGGCGAGCTTGGCGAGGTTGGGCATATCCGACTCGGCCTCGCGGGCAATCGCCGTGAGCACGTCGGGCGCAGGGGGGATGTCGAGCTGAGCGGGTTCGGCGAGGTTCGTCGTAGGGGTATCCATGGGATCGGTCCTCGAAGCGGCGGCTGGAATCACGCCAAGGGTGCATCGGTTTCATGATAGCGCATGGACGAGGATCTCAAGAGCCATCGCCTGGGGCGTGAGGAATTTTCACTGGTTTGCTAAAGTTTCTTTGCGAATCGCCGATAAAACCAGAAATCCATGAGGGAGGAGATCATGAGAGGACAGAGTCTGACGCGCCGCATCGCCGTGGGAGTGGCGATCGCCACGGTGTGCTTCATCGCGCTGAGCACAGCGGTGATCGGTGGGCTGGAGTGGGAGAAACTGCAGCGCCGCATCGACGATACCATGAGCTTTCAGACGCGCGACGTGCTATCGCGTCTGCAGATGCTGCACGAAGCCGTCACCGTGTCGATACGCTCCCAGCTCAAGATGCTCAAAAGCTTGTTCCCTTATGGGACTCGCGTCGAACTCGATGCCAAACAGACCACGGAGATGGGGCCGACCAAGATGAAAGTTCCTATCTTTCGGCTCGGCGGAATCGAGATGAACGAGCGCTTCATCGAGGTCGATCTCCTCACGGAGCAGACGGGTTCCGTGGCGACGATCTTCGAGCGCGTCGGCGATGACTTCCTGCGTATCTCTACCTCCTTGCGTAAGGAAGACGGTTCACGAGCCTTCTTGACCACTCTCGATCGTAATCACCCGGCCTACAAACGCTTGCTTGCAGGGGAGGAGTACATCGGGCCAGCGGTCCTTTTCGGCAAAGATTACATGACGATCTATGAGCCGATGAAATCTGAGGATGGCAAGGTGTTCGGAGCCTGGTTCATCGGCTATCCCATGGGCAGCCTGTTGACCAAGTTTCGTGATTCGGTTGCCAGTATCAAAATAGGCAGAACAGGCTATGTCTACGTGCTCGACAAAGATGGATACCTTCGTTTTCACCCATCGTTGGAGGGGAAAAATATACGCCAAATGCGTGATGCCAATGGGTTTGACTTTATTGGCGAAATGCTGGAGAAGAAAAACGGGATCATTCGTTATCAATGGATCGATCCGGACAAAGACAAGCCGCGGGAGAAAGTCGCCGCCTATGCCTATTTTCCCGAATGGGATTGGTTGGTCGTCTCTTCGGCATACGCCGACGAGCTCACGGAGGATCTCTTTGGCAATATCCTGCGCAATTCACTTGCGTCTGTCGGGGAAGCGGTTTTGCTCGCCCTGGTGATGGTGTGGCTGGTGCGCCGGGCCTTGCGTCCGCTCGAAGCCTTCGTGGGGGTGACCGAGCGCATGGCTTCGGGCGATCTGAGCGAACCCTTACGCTACGAGCGGCCCGACGAGCTGGGGCGCCTGGCCACGGCCATCAACCACATGCGCTCGGAGCTGGCCGGCTTGATCGGCGCCTTGCAGCGCGAGGCGGGCGATGTGGCCACGCGAGCCAAGACGATCGAGCGGCAGGCCGAGGAAGTGCAGCAGCGCATCGCCGTCCAGGCCGACGATACGCAGGCGGTGGCCGCGGCCATGGAGGAGTTCAGCGTGGCCTTGAATCAGCTCGCGCAGCACATGCGCGAGACGGCGCAGCGGGCGCAGGCCTCGATGGCCAAATCGGACGAAGGGGCCGAGACGATCGCCGCGGCGATCGAAGGGATGAACCAGATCGCGCACATCGTGGAAACGGCGGCCGAGCGCATCCGCACGCTGGATGGATTCTCGCAGCAGATCTCGACCATCGTGGCCACGATCCGCGAGATCGCCGACCAGACGAATCTTTTGGCGCTCAACGCGGCCATCGAGGCGGCGCGCGCCGGCGAGCAAGGCCGGGGCTTCGCCGTGGTGGCCGACGAAGTGCGCAAGCTCGCCGAGCGTACCGGCAGCGCCACGCAGGAGATCGGCGAGATGATCGCCAAGATCCAGCGTGCGACGGGCGAAGCCGTGTCCGGCATGAATGCCGGCGTGACCGAAGTCCAGCGAGGGGTGGAGAATGCCCGTCAGGCGCGCAGTGCGATCGATGAAATCCGGCAGGAATCGGCCGAGACGGCGCGCGCAGTGCAGGAAGTGGATCAGGCGCTGGAGCAGCAGACCGAGGCGGTGCACACGATCGCGCAGCGGGTCGAGCGCATCGCCGGCAGCGCCGAGGCGTCCGTGGCTTCGGCCAAGGCGAGCGAAGCCGAAGCCAGGGCCCTGCAGGCCGCGGCTGCGAGCCTACGCCAACGGGCCGAGCATTTCAAGGTGTGAGTTCGGTGCCGCGGTGGAGGCGCTGCACCCGTTTGACGTGGCACAGCAGCTCGTAGGAAATGGTGCCGGCGGCACGGGCGACTTCATCGACGGAGACGGTCTCTCCCCAGAGCTCCACGGCTGCGCCTAGGCCGACGTCTTCCGGCAGGGGGGTGAGGTCGACGGTGAGCATGTCCATGGAAACGCGCCCGATGAGCCGCGTGCGCCGACCGGCGACGGCCACCGGCGTGCCGGTGGGGGCGTGGCGGGGATAGCCGTCGGCGTAGCCGATGGCGACCAGGCCGACGCGGACCGGCCGTTCGGCGATGAAGGTGGCGCCGTAGCCCAGGGCCTCGCCGGGGGCGAGCCGGCGGGTGGCGAAGACCTTGCTCGTGAGGCGCATCACTGGCCGCAAGGAGGCGGCTTCGCCGGGTTCGGCGCCGGTGAGCAGCGGGTTGCCGCCGTAGAGCAGGATGCCGGGGCGGGCCCAGTCGCCGCGCGCCTGCGGCCACGCGAGCAGGGCTGCCGAATTGGCCAGGCTCGTCTCCCCCGGCAGCGCGGCCACGCCGCCGTGAAAACGCCGGATCTGCTCCAGCGTCATCGTCGAGCAAGGGTCGTCGGCGCAGGCAAAATGCGTCATCCACACGGGGGGTTCCAATCCCGGCAGGGCCTGCAGGCGCCGCCAGACATTCGGCGCTTCCCGGGGGGCGAAACCAGTGCGGTTCATGCCGCTGTTGATCTTGATCCAGACGCGGCGCGGCCGACGCGGCGCGAGTTCGAGCATGCGCAGTTGCGCCTCGTGATGCACCACCGGCCAGAGGTCGAGCTCGGCGGCGGCTTCGAGCTCGCCGGGGTCGAAGGCGCCTTCGAGCAGCACGATGGGGCTGCGGATACCGGACGTGCGCAGGGGAAGCGCCTCTTCGAGAAAAGCGACGGCAAACCCGTCGGCGAGCGGTTCGAGCGCCTTGGCGCAGGCGATCGCGCCGTGGCCATAGGCGTCGGCCTTGACGACGGCCAGAGTTCGCGCGCCGGCTAGCCGTTGGGCGAGAAGGTAATTGGCGCGCAGCGCGTCGAGATCGATGGTGGCGCAGGAGGGGCGCATGGTCGGAAGAAAAAGGAGATCCGGTGGGCCATGATAGCCCATCCGGACGGGGAAGAAATGTTTCGGGCGGTATCGCGGCGCCCTTGGGCGCCGCGCGGGGAATCACTTGAAGGGATCGGGCCGCGGCGTGTTCGGACCGGAAGGCGGCAGCAGCGGCAAAGGCATCTGCGGC
>NZ_JSYB01000021.1:0-407 GCF_054823945.1 Tepidiphilus sp. HLB4
GCACCAGCGAGGGCGAGCAGATGGGCGAGATAGCGCGCCCCGCCGCTAGCCCCGAGCGCGCCCACGGCGAGCACGAGGAGGACGGCGAGCAGCCGGGTGCGCTGGCGAGGATCCAGGAGGAAACGGCTCATGGCGCCGCCACTCGTTCCCGCGGCAGGGCGAGCAAGGCGGCGATGAGCACGAGCTGCAGCAGCAGCTCCTTGCCGCCGGGGGGGAGTTGCCAGGCGGCGAGCGCTTCGAGCACCCCGAGCGCCACGCCGGCGGCGAGCACCGCGGGGCCCGGCTTCATGCCGCCCAGGACGGCGGCGGGAAAGGCGTTGAGCGCGAGGCTGCCCAGCTCGGGATGCA
The DNA here is from genome assembly GCF_054823945.1 of Tepidiphilus sp. HLB4. Lineage (NCBI taxonomy): Bacteria > Pseudomonadati > Pseudomonadota > Hydrogenophilia > Hydrogenophilales > Hydrogenophilaceae > Tepidiphilus > Tepidiphilus sp. HLB4. The sequence continues at coordinate 349 of NZ_JSYB01000021.1, forward strand.
CGAAGGTGACGGGGGCGGATGCAAGCCCGGCCGCCACGGCGAGCGCCGTGCCCACGCCC
>NZ_JSYB01000091.1:0-281 GCF_054823945.1 Tepidiphilus sp. HLB4
AGGACAGAGGAATTTTATCAGAGGCCGGGGTGGAGGGGTTTTTCGAGGTGCCCAAGTAAGTGCGTCTTTGAAAGTAAGTCACCGGGTGATATAGTTTGCCGATGAATCGAGTCTTCAAAACCCGCCACTTCAGTCGCTGGATGCGCAAGACCGCGCTGACCGACGAGGCCCTGTGTGGCGCCGTGCGCGAGATGTCGCAAGGGTTGATCGACGCAGATCTCGGCGGCGGCGTGGTCAAGAAGCGGGTGGGCCTGGTTGTGCAACCTTTTTTCTGTAAATTT
>NZ_JSYB01000022.1:0-8580 GCF_054823945.1 Tepidiphilus sp. HLB4
TTGCCTGTGCTCATGGTGTTTTCCATGAACACCCTTATGGACTAATTTGCACTTTTTGTAATACGGGAGTTGGTTCCAGGGTCGATGCACGTGCGTTATCTTCCGCTGGATCATATCGCGTTCCCGCATCGGCTTCCACCGCTTCGGCGTTACAATCCGTGCGACCATTCGCTGAGGGGAAGGGCTTGTTCTCGCATCTGGCTGCCGTCGATCTCGGATCGAACAGCTTCCGGCTCGAAATCGCCCGCGTCGACGGCGACTTGCTCTACCCCGTCGACGACCTCAAGGCAGCGGTGCGTCTGGCCGCCGGGCTCGGCGCCGACAAAAGGCTCGATGCCGCCGCCTTCGCCCGTGGGCTGTCGGCGCTGGCGGGATTTGCCGAACGGCTGCAAGGGTTTCCTCCCGAAGCGGTGCGCGCGGTCGGCACCAACGCCCTGCGCGTGGCGCGCAACGCGCCCGAGTTCGTGCTTCAGGGGCAGGCGATCCTGGGGCATCCCATCGAGATCGTCTCCGGCCGGGAAGAAGCCCGCCTCATCTACCTCGGCGTGGCGCACGCCGTGCCCGAGCCGCATCGCCAGACTTTCGTCATCGACATCGGCGGCGGTTCCACCGAAGTCATCATCGGCCGCGGTTTCCAGCCCATTTTGCTCGAGAGCCTCTACATGGGCTGCGTCTCCTACAGCCTGCGCTTCTTTCCCGACGGAAAGATCACCGAAGGCCGCCTGCGCGAGGCCCGGCTCGCCGCGGCCAAGGAGATCGAGGCGATTGCCCTCCCTTTTCGGGCCTTGGGCTGGGAGCGGGCCGTCGGTTCCAGCGGTTCGGCCAAGGCGATCCGCGACGTGCTCGTCGCTCAAGGCTGGAGCCGTGAGACCATCACGCGCAAGGGGCTGCAGCAGCTCGTCAAGGCGTTACCCACGCTCGGCTCGATCGAGGCACTCAAAGGGCTCAAAGGGCTCAAACGCGACCGCCAACCGGTCTTCCCCGGCGCGGTGGCGATCATGGCCGCCGCCTTCGAGGTGCTCGGGCTCGAGGAGATGGTCTTCTCCGAAGGCGCCTTGCGCCTCGGGGTACTCTACGATCTGCTCGGGCGGCATCATCACCAGGACATCCGCGAATCCTCGGTCGAACGGTTCATGGAGCGCTATGGCGTCGACCGGGTACACGCCGGGCGGGTGGAGACCACGGCGCTCGAGCTCGCCCTCGATCTGCGCCCCGAGCTCGCGTTCGAAGAGCATCCCGATCGACGGCTGCTCTCCTGGGCGGCGCGGCTGCACGAGATCGGCCTGTCGATCGCGCATGCCGGACATCACAAGCATGGCGCCTACATCCTGGCGCACGCCGACATGCCCGGCTTCTCGCGCATGGAGCAGGCGCAGCTCGCGCGCCTCGTGCTGAGCCACCGCGGCAAGCTCGAGCGGCTCGCCGAGCTTCCTCCCGGTTCGCCGCACTGGGATCTCATCTTCGCATTGCGCATCGCCGCCGTGCTGCACCGCGCCCGCGATGACAGGCGCTTCGAGCGGCTGCACGCCCGGCGCGAGGGGGATGGCTACAGGCTGCAGTTGCCGTCCGCCTTCCTGCGCCGCCATCCGCTCACCCGCGCCGCCCTGGAAGACGAGACCGCGCAATGGGCGAGCGTCGGCATGCCGCTGCGCCTCGATCCGCTTCCCTCATCTTTCAACCACCCAGGAGAACGACATGACGCTCAACCCTTATGAAATGGGGCTGGAGAAGACCCCGGCCAACTACGTGCCGCTCACGCCGCTCACCTTCCTGTCCCGCTCGGCCTACATTTACCCCGAGCGCACCGCCGTCATCCACGGCAAGCGCCGCTATACCTGGAAACAGGTCGAGGAGCGCGCCCGGCGGCTCGCCTCCGCCCTGCGCCAGCTCGGGGTGAAGAAGAACGACACGGTGGCGGTGGTCCTCAACAATACGCCCGAGATGTACGAGTGCCATTTCGGTGTACCCGGCTGCGGCGCGGTGCTCAACACGATCAACATCCGGCTCGACCCCGAGACGGTGGCCTTCATCCTCAACCACGGCGAGGCCAAGGTGCTCATCACCGACCGCGAGTATTCCAAGATGGTGAAAGAGGCGATCCGCATCGCCCATCGCCCCGATCTCATCGTCATCGACGTGGACGACCCGGAATACACCGGCCCCGGCGAGCGGCTCGGCCGGATCGAGTACGAGGAATTCCTCGCCCAGGGCAACCCCGACTTCGTCCTCGAATACCCGCAGGACGAGTGGGAGGCGATCTCCCTCAACTATACTTCCGGCACCACCGGCAACCCCAAAGGCGTGGTCTATCACCACCGCGGGGCCTATCTCAATGCCTTCAGCAACATCGTCTCATGGGGCATGCCGCCGCACTCGGTCTATCTGTGGACCCTGCCGATGTTCCACTGCAACGGCTGGTGCTTCCCCTGGACCATGGCCGCCAACGCCGGCACCAACGTCTGCCTGCGCCGCGTCGATCCGCGCCTCATCCTCGAGCTGATCGCCGAGCACAAGGTGACCCACTACTGCGGCGCGCCCATCGTGCACTCAATGATCGCCAATGCCCCGGAGAGTTGGCGCAAGGGGATCACGCACAAGGTCTCCGGCCTGGTGGCCGCTGCCCCGCCTCCGGCCGCGATGATCGAGGCGATGGCCAAGATCGGTTTCGACATCACCCACGTCTATGGGCTCACCGAAACCTACGGACCGGCCGCGGTCTGTGCCAAGCACGACGATTGGGCGAGCCTGCCGCTCGAAGAGCAGGTGCGGCTCAACGGCCGCCAGGGCGTGCGCTACCACGCCCAGGAGGCGATCACGGTGATGGATCCGGACACCATGCAGCCGGTGCCCTGGGATGGCGAGACCATGGGCGAGATCATGTTCCGCGGCAACCTCGTCATGAAGGGCTACCTCAAGAACCCCAAAGCCACCGAAGAGGCGTTTCGCGGCGGCTGGTACCACACCGGAGACCTCGGCGTGATGCAGCCCGACGGCTACGTCAAGATCAAAGACCGCGCCAAGGACATCATCATCTCAGGTGGCGAGAACATCTCCTCGATCGAAGTCGAGGATGCCCTCTATAAACACCCGGCGGTGGCCGCCGCGGCGGTGGTGGCCGCGCCCGACCCGAAGTGGGGCGAAGTGCCCTGCGCCTTCGTCGAGCTGCGCGAAGGCGCGGCGGTGACCGAAGAAGAGCTCGTGCAGCACTGCCGGCGGCTCCTCGCCGGCTTCAAGGTGCCCAAGCGCTTCATCTTCGGTCCCATTCCCAAGACCTCGACCGGCAAGATCCAGAAGTACATCCTGCGCGAACGGGCGAAATCGCGCGAGGCGATCGAATAAAAGGCGCCATGATGCCGCGCCGTGCGGCGTATGTGCGCCGCGCGGCGTTGCGCCGGCGCCACAAGCAACAGATATCCAGGGTTCGGCGCCCCTTATTTCCCCTTTTGCCGTGCGCTGATCGTGCTATCGTAAAACTGGGCCAAGGAGAGAGGCATGGATCACGAGGATTTCGCCGACGAGATACGTGACCTGAATCTCAGCTACCTGATCCTCGCGCAGCGCATGGTGCAGCGCGACCCAGCCTCTGCCGCCGTAAAGCTGGGCCTGGAAGCAGAGACGGCGCGCTGGCTCGCCGCATTGCCGCCGGCCAAGCTGGTGCGCATGGCGAGCCTGCAGATCGGGCTGCCGCAGTTCCGTTTCGACGCGGCCGTGCTCGAGCGCATGGCCGGAGAAAAGGCCCGCGACGAGCTCACCGCCACCCTGCACGCCGCCATCCTCGCGCACGGCAGCCAGCGAAAGAAAACCAAACGAACGGGAGGACATCATGACGAGACCTGAGTCGATCGAACGAGAAGCGGCCGACGTTTGCCTTGCAGCCGAGCTCATCCGGCTCGGCGCGCGCATGCAGCTCCTCGAAGCGGAGACTTCCTTGAGCCGCGAGCGCCTGCTCAAGCTCTACAAGGAAATCCGCCATGCTTCCCCGCCCAAGGGGATGCTACCCTTTTCCACCGACTGGTTCATGACCTGGCAGCCCAACGTGCACGCCTCCCTTTTCATGAACCTCCATCGCCGGGTGCGGCAAAGCGGTGCGGCCGAGGGCGTGCACGCGCTCATTGCCGCCTATCACCTCTATCTCGACCAGATCGACGCCATTGGCACCGACCCGGTGCTCAGCATCACGCGCGCCTGGACGCTGCTGCGCTTCTTCGAAGCCGAGCTGGTGCAGCTCACGCCGTGCTCCTGCTGCTGCGGCGAATTCCTCACCCACGCCTACGAGCCGGCCAAGACCTTCGTCTGCGGCATCTGCCACATGCCCTCGCGCGCCGGCAGCAGCCGCACCTCGGCCAAGACGGCCATCTCCCGCGGACAGAAGCGCCTGAGCGCCCAGCCCGCCTGAATCCCCCGATTGCGCCAAGCGCCACGCATGAGCCTGTGCTAACATAGAGCCCCCCGGATCGGGGGCGGCTTGGCTGCATCCGCAGCGCTCGATGGCTCACGGCAAAGCGAAAAGGGGGGATTCGTGTTTCTGCTGCTCGGGTATGTGATCATACTCGCCTCCGCGTTCGGCACTTATGCGATCCACGGCAGCCTCGTGGCGCTGTGGGTGCCGGCAGAATACGTGGCCATCGTCGGGCTCATGATCGGCAGCTTCATCGCCAGTAACGACGGCGCCACCCTCAAGCTCGTGCTCGGGCGGCTGTCGGGCGCCCTCAAGGGCTCCCCTTATACGCGCGCCTTCTACCTCGAGCTGCTCTCCCTCCTCTACGAGATCCTGGTCAAGATCCGCAAGGAAGGGCTGATGTCGATCGAGCAGGACGTGGACAACCCCGAGGGTTCGGCCCTGTTCGGCAAATACCCGCTCGTACTCAAGGATCATCATCTCGTCGAATTCATCACCGACTACCTGCGCATGATGGTGAGCGGCAGCCTCAATCCGGTCGAAATCGAAACTCTCATGGATCAGGAACTCGAGACGCATCATCAGGAAGCGCACATGCCGCCGCATATCGTGAGCAAGATTGCCGACGCCATGCCCGCCTTCGGTATCGTGGTCGCGGTCATGGGCGTGGTGAATGTGCTGGGTTCGGTGGGCGAGCCGCCGGCGGTGCTCGGCAAGAAGCTCGGCGGCGCCCTGGTCGGTACCTTCCTCGGCATCCTCCTCTCCTACGGCTTCGTCGCGCCCATCGCCGGCCAGCTCGAAGCGAAAGTCGAGGATGGCGCCAAACCCTTCCAGGTGGCCAAGGTGGTGCTGCTCGCCAGCATGAGCGGCTATCCGCCACAGATCGCCATCGAATTCGGGCGCAAGGTGCTGTGGACGCGCGATCGTCCCACCTTCCTTCAGCTCGAGGAAGAGCTGAAGAACCGCAAATAACGGCGCGATGCGATGAGCGACGAGAGTCAACAACCAATCGTCATCAAGCGCATCAAAAAGGGCGGCGGCGCCGCCCACGGCGGCGCCTGGAAAGTCGCCTACGCCGACTTCGTCACCGCCATGATGGCGTTTTTCCTTTTGCTGTGGCTGCTCGGTTCCACGGCGCAGGGGGACCTCGAAGGCATCGCCAAGTTCTTCCAGAACCCGCTCAAGGTGGCGCGCGAAGGCGGGGCGGGCGCCGGCGATGCCGAGCGTATCATCCCTGGTGGCGGCGAGGATCTGAGCCGGCGCGTGGGCCAGGTCAAGCGCGGCGAGACGCGCAGCGAGAAGAGCAGCGCGACGCGCGAAGGCGGGGAGGGCGCCTCTCCCACGCATGGCCGCTCCGACGTGGAGGTCGCCGCTGGCGGGCAGGGAAGGGTGGCCGGCACGCCGCTCACCGAGGCATCTCCGGCGCCCGGGCGCGGCGGTGGCAGCAGCGGCCCCGGCATGGGGGGCGAAAAGCTGCGCGAACTGCAGCAGCTCGAGCGGACCAAGGCGATGCTGGAGGCGATCATCGAGGCCGACCCGAATCTACGGGCGATGAAGGATCAGATCCAGATGCGCATCTCGGACGACGGTCTGGTGATCGAGATCGTCGATACGCAGAACCGCCCCATGTTCGCGCTCGGTAGCGCCCAGGTGCAGGACTACACCCGGCGGCTCCTGCGCACGGTGGGGCGCACGCTCAACGACCTGCCCAACCGCATCAGCATCGCCGGGCATACCGACGCCACACCCTATGCCGGCGATGGGCGCGGCATGTCGAACTGGGAGCTCTCCGCGGAGCGCGCCAACGCCGCCCGGCGCGAGCTCGTCGCCGGCGGGCTCGACCCGACCAAGATCTTCCGCGTCGTCGGCATGGCCGACACCTCCCCCCTCATTGCCGAAGACCCTTACGCGCCGCAGAACCGGCGCATCAGCATCATCGTGCTGAAGAAAGAAGTGGAAGATGCCTGGCGGGCGCGGGAGCATGCGGCGCCGCTCATGCAGGGGTACGGTCAGCCGCCGGCTGCGCCGACCGCCAAGCCTGGCGGAGCCTCGCCATGAACCGCGAAGAGGATTCCGCTTCGGCGCTGCGCCGCATCGCCGAGGTGCGGCGCACCATCGAGCGCCTCGCCCAGACCCGCCTCGAATCGCTGCCGCGCGAGTTCGAGCTCACCGAAGAGGATTTCGCCGCCATCCGGGCGTTGGTGGCCGAACGCGCCGGCATCGCGCTCTCGCAGGCCAAGCGCGACATGGTCTACGTTCGCCTGTCGCGCCGCCTGCGCGCGCTGGGGCTCAAGCGCTTCGCCGACTACCTGGCGCGGGTGCGCAGCGACGAGCGCGAACTCGAAGCCTTCATCAATGCGCTCACCACCAATCTGACCTATTTCTTCCGCGAGCCGCACCACTTCGAGCACTTGCGCACCTGGCTCGGGCAGCGCCCAGGGGCTCGCCTGTGGTCGGCCGGATGCGCGAGCGGCGAAGAAGCCTATTCCATCGCCATGACGGCCTGCGAAGTGTGGGGGCGGCTCGATCCCCCCGTCGAGATCCTCGCCACCGACCTCGACACGCAGGTGCTGGAAGAGGGCCGCCGCGGCATCTATGCCGCCGAGCGGCTCGAGGCGATCGATCCTCGCCTACGCGACCGCTATTTCGAACCGCTCGCCGATGGCCGCTGGCAGATCCGCGCCGAACTGCACGCCCTCGTGCGCTTTGCCCGGCTCAATTTCGTCGAAACCCCTTGGCCGGTCCAAGGGCCGTTCGAGGCGATCTTCTGCCGCAACGTGCTGATCTACTTCGATCGCCATACCCAGCGCATGATCCTCGAGCGCTTCGCGCCCCTCTTGCGCCCGGGCGGCTACCTCTATCTGGGGCATTCGGAGAACCTCCTCTATGCGAGCGAGGCGTTCGAGCCGCTGGGACGCACGATCTATCGTCGCAAGGCCGACGGGGAGGCGGCGGCAGGGGGGGAGCATCGGTCTTCTGCACCGCCGCAGGCCACGCCGTGCGGCGAATCCTGGGTGCCTTCTCCCGCTCGTGCCGGCAGATCTTTCCTTCCGGGGGCCGCCGGGGCGGAGGCGGCCTCGTGCAGGGAGCGCGAAGAGCCTGTGCACCCCGGCGAACCGGTGATCCTCATCGGCGCCTCCACCGGCGGTACCGAGGCGATCAAGACGGTATTGCAAGCCCTGCCGACCGACGCCCCGCCAGTGCTCATCGTGCAGCACATGCCGGAGCATTTCACCGCCTCGTTCGCCAAGCGGCTGGACCAGGTGTGCGCCTTGCGCGTGAGCGAAGCGCGAGACGGCGAGATCCTGGTGCGCGGCCGGGCCTGGGTGGCGCCGGGACATTCGCACCTTCGCCTCGAACGTCAGGGGAATGGCTACGTGCTGCGGCTGGACCGCTCCGAGCCCGTCAACCGTCATCGACCCTCGGTGGACGTGCTCTTTTTCAGTGCGGCCGAGGTGCTGGGGCCGGCGGCGGTGGCGGTGCTCCTCACCGGCATGGGGCGCGACGGGGCGCAGGGGCTGCTTGCCTTGAAAGAGGCCGGCGCCCACACCATCGCTCAGGACGAGGCGAGCGCCGTCATCTGGGGCATGCCCGGCGAGGCGGTGCGCCTGGGCGCCGCCTGCGAGGTACTGCCGCTTACCGAGATCGGGCCGGCGATCGTGCGGGCGGTGTCGGCGCGGCAGCCGCTTTGGGCGCGCCGCTGAGCGGGGCGCGCTCGGGGCGCGCCGTCTCCCCGCCTTTGACGCAGGCAAGCAGCTCGGCATTTTTTTCCGCCCCTTCGACGAGGCGGTCGAGCCCTTGCATCACTTCCAGGCTGGCGAGTTCCATGCGGTGCGCCGCCTCGACCATGCGCTCGACGTCCTTTTTCGCCAAGGCTTCGAACGCTTCCTGCGCCGCCTCGTGCACCGTGCGGTGCGGTCGCTCGATCTCGCGATAACCGGGAAAACCGCTGAAGCACTCCTTGCCGCGCCCCTCGTAGTACCAGCGCCCGAGGCGGCAGTTCTGGTGATTGGCGAATTCCGTCGCAGCCCTGTCGCTCACGCCGAGCAGCACCTCGTATACGGCGAACTTGTAGAGGATATGGTCGAGCTTGGCGAGCTCGCAGAAGCTGCGCAGCGCCGCCAACCCGGCCGAGCGTTCGATGTCTTCGACCAACCCTTCGAGCGCCTCGACTTCCTTCG
>NZ_JSYB01000092.1:0-392 GCF_054823945.1 Tepidiphilus sp. HLB4
TCGATCCCCGCGCACGCGGGGGAGGCCTGGCCAGATCGTGCCCCGCCCTGGCGTAATCGGGTCGATCCCCGCGCACGCGGGGGAGGCGGGCCGGCTGGCCAACTTCTCGATGGCCTCGCGGGTCGATCCCCGCGCACGCGGGGGAGGCTCGTCGGTGTAGAGCAGCATCGGCTTGATGAAGGGTCGATCCCCGCGCACGCGGGGGAGGCACCTCATCGAGCCGGTCAGCATCGAGGAGCTGGGGTCGATCCCCGCGCACGCGGGGGAGGCGCGCAAGTTGCTCTCCGAGATCGGTGCTGTGGAGGTCGATCCCCGCGCACGCGGGGGAGGCCTGTCCCGCTGATTCCAGAATAGGGCGCACTCAGGTCGATCCCCGCGCACGCGGGGGAGGC
>NZ_JSYB01000023.1:0-16358 GCF_054823945.1 Tepidiphilus sp. HLB4
CTGCGCCCGCGCATCGAGCGCGCCGACTTTCTGCGCCGCGCTCTGGGAGCGCTCGGCGAGCTGGCGCAGGCTCTGGGCGATCGCCTCGGCCGCTTCGCGGCTCACTTCGGCACGTTCGAAGGCCTGCTCGGCGGTTTCCCGGTCTTCGTCGCTGCGCTGCGCCAAGGTGCCGACACTACCCTGCACCTGGACAAGCGAGGTGTGAAACGCCTTGAATTCCTCGCTCACACGGCGCATGGCGTCGCTCTCCCAGCGGCAGCGATCGGCTTCGGCCTGGGCTTCTTCGAGCTGGCGGCGCAGGGTCGCGAGCTCGTTTTCCTTGCGACGAATCTCTTCGTCTAAAGACTGGATGCGGGACTCGAGCTCGCGCAGACGGTTTTTGTCGCCAAATAGCATGATTTTGCTCCCGGACATGGCATGGAAGCATATTACGGCATGCCTTGCCAAAACTTGAGGAAAAAATAGGCCGAAAAAACGCGGCAATTCTCCTAAAGTTCATGAAAGCGATGCCGTAATATAAACTATGGAAACTTCCACGGGAGTGGCGCGATGTCCGACCTACTCAAACGCATCGACGAGCGCACCAAGCTCGCCGGCACCAACAAGCTCGAGATCCTGCTCTTCACGCTCGGCGTGAGCAAGGTCACCAAGCGGCGCGAGACCTACGGCATCAACGTCTTCAAGGTGCGCGAGGTGATGAAGACCCCGCCCATCACCGCCGCGCCCGACATGCCGCCTGCCGTGAAAGGGGTGGTGAGCCTGCGCGGAGTGCTCGTGCCGGTGGTCGACCTGGGCGAATACGTCGGGGTGGAGCCCGGCAGCGAGCGCAACATCATGATCATCACCGAATACAACGGCAAGGTGCAGGGCTTCCTCGTCGAGTCGGTCGATACCATCCTGCGGCTCGACTGGTCGCAGATCCGCGTGCCGCCCGAGATGCTCACGGCCAAAACGGGCGGCCTGGTGACTGCGGTCACGGAGCTTCCCGATGGGCGCCTCGTGATGCTGCTCGACGTGGAGCGGGTGCTCTCCGACATCACCAAGTACGACGAGGCCGAAGATCTCTACGCCGGCATCGAGCCGCTTCCGGATGGCGACAAATACACCGTGTATTTCGCCGACGATTCGGCGGTGGCGCGCGACCAGATCGAGCGCACCCTGCAGAAGATGGGGGTGCGCTACGTCGGCGCGGTCAATGGCCGCATCGCCTGGGAGAATCTGGAAAAAGCCGCCGAGCGCGCCAAGATCACCGGTCGTCCCATCACCGACTTCGTCAGCGCCGTGATCACCGATATCGAGATGCCCGAGATGGATGGGTTCATCCTCACGAAGAAGATCAAATCCGACCGGCGCTTCACCGGCGTGCCGGTGTTGATGCATTCTTCTCTCTCGGGTATGCAGAACCAGTATCTGGGCAAATCGGTGGGCGTCGACGAATACGTCCCCAAATTCCATCCGCGCGAACTCGCCGAGACGCTGCAGCGCCTGTTCGCCAAACGTCAGGAAACCGCCAAGGAGGGCTGAAATGGCCAATCCGTCCGAACCCATGGTGATCGAACCGGAGCTGGTCGATCCCGAGGCCGAGAAAACGCCCGGGCGTTTCGAAGAGATCGAGGCGCGCGCGGGGCTCGCCGGCTCGAACCGCTTCGAGATCCTGCTCTTTTCCCTCGGGACGTCCGAGACCTTCGGCATCAACGTCTTCAAGGTGCGCGAGGTGATGGCCACGCCCTTCATCACGCGCGCACCCAACGTGCCGCCCGGCGTGGAAGGGCTGGTGAGCCTGCGGGGCAACGTGATCCCGGTGGTGTCGCTCGCCAAGGTGATGGAGCTCGCGCCGATGGACGATCGCATCGCACCGGCGATGATGGTGGCCGAATACTGCCGCAAAACGCTGGGATTCCTGGTCGATGCAGTCGATCGCATCATCCGGGTGGAATGGTCCAAGGTGCGCGAGCCGGAGAACGTCTCCTCGCAGGTGCACGGCATGATCACTTCCATCACCGAGCTGCCCGACGGGCGCCTGGTGTCGATCATCGACGTCGAGGCGGTGCTCGCCAAGACCTTCGGCGAGGCGGTGGTGGGCGTCATCCTGCCGATTCCCGACGGTCATCGCCGGCACGTCTTCTTCGTCGACGATTCGAGCGTGGCGCGCAAGAAGATCGCCGAGGTGCTCGACAAGCTCGGCGTCAAGCACACGCACGCCAACAACGGCATGGAAGCCTGGGAGCGGCTGCAAAGCATGGCCAATTTCGCCGAGCAGACGGGAACGGCCTTGCGCGATCAGCTCGACGTGATCCTCACCGACGCCGAGATGCCCGAGATGGACGGCTACGTGCTCACCAAGAACATCAAGGCCGATCCCCGCTTCGACGGTATTCCCGTGATCATGTATTCGTCGCTTACCTCGCAGGCCAACCGCGCCATGGGCGAGCGCGTGGGGGTCGACGGGTACGTGGAAAAATTCGACGCGCAGATGCTGGCCGAGACCTTGCGGCCGCTGCTGATGCGCTGACAAAGAACAACGGAGAATGCTAGATGGCGGACGACAAGACGCGCTTCCTGGTCGTGGATGACTTCTCGACGATGCGTCGTATCTTGCGCAACCTCTTGAAGGAGCTGGGCTACACCAACGTCGACGAGGCCGAGGACGGCGTGGCGGCGCTGCACAAGCTCGAGTCGCAGCCCTACGATTTCGTCATCACCGATTGGAACATGCCGAACATGGACGGGCTGACGCTGCTGCGCAAGATCCGCAGCAGCGACAAGCTCAAGCACCTGCCGGTGCTCATGGTCACCGCCGAGGCGAAGAAAGAGAACATCATCGCTGCGGCCCAGGCCGGGGCTTCCGGCTACATCGTCAAGCCCTTCACCGCGGCGGTGTTGGCCGAAAAAATCGATCGCATTTTCGAGAAAATGGGCAAGAAACCGGCCGGAGGATCGGCGCAATGAGCAAGAAAACGCCTGATGAGCGTTCCGCGGAACGCCAAACCGACTCGAGCGGCGACAACGACGAGCTGCAGGCGCTCTTCGACAGTATCGTCGGCTCGGCGGGCAGCGTGTCGGAGCCCGAAGAGTCCGCGCAAGGAGACAGTGACGAGTTGCAGGCGCTCTTCGACGCCGTGGCCCAGCAGTTCAGCGCCGACGCGGAAGGTGCGACGCAGGAGTCGCCAGCTGCGCCGGCGCCGGCGCCATCCAAAGTGCCGCACGATGATCTCGTTCAGCGCCTCGGCAAGGTGGCGCGCCAGCTGCACGAGGCGCTCAAGGAGCTGGGCTGCGAGACGGTCATCGCCGAAGCGGCCCAGGCCGTGCCCGATGCGCGCCAGCGCCTGCACTACATCGCGCAGATGACCGAACAGGCCGCCTCGCGCGTGCTCAACGCCACCGACATCGCGATTCCCCTGCAGAAGTCGCTTGCCGAGAAAGCCGAGGCGCTCAAGAAGCGTTGGGACGATCTCTTCGCCAACCGCCTCTCGCCGCAGGAATTCCGCGAGCTCGCCCACGACACCCGGGCTTTCCTCGTCGATGCGGCCGACACCTCGCGCGCGACCACGCAGCAGCTCATGGAAATCATGATGGCGCAGGATTTCCAGGATCTCACCGGCCAGGTGATCAAGAAAGTGATCGAGATCGTCGGCCGCATCGAGACGGAGCTGCTGCAGATCCTCATCGAGGCGATTCCGGAGGAGGCGCGGCCGAAGAAGGCGGTCGAAGTTTCGCTGATGAACGGGCCGGTGATCGACACGCGCAAGGAAGGTGTCATTACCTCGCAGGAAGAGGTGGACGATTTGTTGAAAAGCCTGGGCTTTTGAGGTGGCCTCGGCAATCAGTAAGGGAGAACGGCCGTGAGCGACTTTGCCGGAATGCAGGACCTGTTGCAGGATTTTCTCGTCGAGGCCGAGGACCTACTCTCGGGAGTCGACAACAAGCTCGTCGAACTCGAGCGCAACCCCGAGGATCGCGCGCTCTTGAACGAGATCTTCCGTGGATTCCACACCATCAAGGGAGGAGCGGGTTTCTTGGGGGCACAGGAGCTCGTCACCCTGTGCCATCTCACCGAAAACCTCTTCGACAAGCTGCGTAACGGCGAGCTGCATCTGAGCCCGGCGCTGATGGACGTGATCCTGGAAGCCACCGCGGCGGTGCGCGAGATGTTCGGCTATCTCGAACGCAGCGTCCAGCCGCCGCCGGCCGATCCGCAGTTGCTCGAACGCCTGCGGCTCGCCATCTCCGGCAAGCTGGAACAAGGCGCCGAGGCTGCCGCAACGGGTGCGACCCAGACCCAAACCAACGCGCAGCAGCCGAACGCGGCCGAACCGGACTGGGACGCGCTGCACGCCGCCGTGACCGGCGCGGGTGCAGCCGCCGCAAAGGCGCCGTCGGGTTCCGGGGGATCGGCTGCTCCGCCCAGCAACGAGGCCAAAGGGAAACCGGACGAAGAGGAGGGGCGGGCTGGCGTACCCGTGGCCGCAGCCCGGCGTCCGATGGTGCCGCTCGCGCGCAAGGAGACGGTGCAGCGCGAAACCGCCATCCGGGTCGACACCGCCCGGCTCGATCAGGTGCTCAATCTCGCCGGCGAGATCGGGCTCACCAAGAACCGCCTCACGGCCCTCAGGAGCGACATCCTCTCGGGCAAAACCGATCCGGATACGTTGCACGCGCTCGACGTGGCGGTCAACCAGCTCGACCTTCTCGTCTCCGACCTGCAAAACGCCGTCATGAAGACGCGCATGCAGCCCATCGGGCGCCTCTTTCAGAAATATCCCCGCATCGCGCGCGACCTGGCACGGCAGTTGGGCAAGGAAGTCGAGCTCGTCATCCAGGGGGAAGAGACCGAGATCGACAAGACCATGATCGAGGATCTCTCCGATCCGCTCATCCACCTCATCCGCAACGCAGTCGATCACGGCATCGAGATGCCCGATGAGCGCGTTGCCGTGGGCAAGCCGCCGCAGGGGACGGTGACGCTGGCCGCCAAGCAGGAAGGAGATCACATCGTCATAATCGTCGCCGACGACGGCCGTGGTATGGACCCCGAGAAGATCCGTGCCAAGGCGGTGGAGAAAGGGCTGATCACGCCGGAAGAGGCCAACAGCCTCGACGAGCGTCAGAGCCTGAACCTCATCTTCCTGCCCGGCTTTTCCATGGCCGACCGCGTCTCCGACGTCTCCGGCCGAGGGGTGGGCACTGACGTGGTGCGCACCAACATCACCAAGCTCAACGGCACCATCGACGTGCGCTCCGAAGTCGGGCGCGGCACCACCTTCATCATCAACCTGCCGCTCACCTTGGCGATCCTGCCGGTGTTGCTGGTGCGCCTGGGCGAGCAGCCTTTCGCCGTGCCGCTCTCCATGGTGCGCGAGATCCTGCCGATCCACCTCGACGAAGTGCGCGAGGTCGGCGGGCGGGCGACGCTCTTCGTGCGCGGCGAAGTACTGCCCATCCTGCCGCTGGCCAACCTCCTCAACTGGAGGCTGGAGCGTACCCCGGCCTATGGGGTGCTCATGCAGATGGCCGAATTCTCCTTCATCCTCGGCATCGACACCTTCGCTGGCCGTGAGGACGCGGTGATCAAGTCGCTGGAGGATTTCCGCCCCAAAGGCGTGGCCGGGGTGACCATCCTCTCGAACGGCCAGATCGTGCTGATCCTCGACATGAAGGAGCTCTTCGAGACCGGTACGGGCACCAAAGGGGTGAGCAAGGCCGCGCTCGAAGCGAAGAAAGCCGTCGCTTCGGCTTGAGGCAAAGGGTGCGCTGTAAGTGAAGGTAAAGGCGGCGGGCATGTCCCGCCGCCGTCGTTTCAGGCAAGGAGCGCGAGGAGCCGTTGCTGCGCCGCCTCGAACTGGGCCAGGCCCTGCTGCTGCAGCGTCTCTCCGATCGCCTCGAGGTCGATGTCGAGCCGGGCGCATCGCGCCCAGTGCGCCTGGGCAGCGTCGACGTCTTCCACGATCGTCGCGCCGCGCGCCTGGCCATGATCGAGGAGCGCCGTCAGCGTCGCCTCGGGCAGGGTATTGACCGTCTCCGGCCCCACCAGCGGTTCCACGTAAAGCAGATCCGGATAAGCGGGGTTCTTGGTGCTGGTGCTCGCCCACAGCGGCCGCTGCGCCCGGGCTCCGGCGCGGCGCAAGGAGCCGAAAGCGCCCTCGCCGAAATGCTGCAGAAAGTCCCGATAGGCGAGCTTGGCGAAGGCCACCGCGGTCTTGCCCTGCCAGTCGGGGCGTTCGGGCGCGCGCTCGGCAAGGAGCGCATCGACGGCCGTGTCGAGCCGGGAGAGGAAGAGGCTCGCCACGCCGAACATGGGTGCGAGCGGCCGGCCGGCGGCTTGACGTTGCTCGAGGCCACGCCGATAGGCCTCGACGACGCGCCGGTACTGCGTGCGCGAGAAGAGCAGCGTCACGTTGACGTTGATCCCCTCGGCGACGAGCGCTTCGAGCGCTTCGGCGCCGGCGGCGGTGCCGGGAATCTTGACGAGCAGATTGGGGCGTTCGATCGCGGCATGCACCCGCCGGGCGGCGGCGATCGTGCCGGCGGCATCGTGCGCGAGCGCCGGGTCCACTTCCAGGCTCACGTAGCCGCGCTCCCCGCCCGAGGCTTCCCACAGCGGAAGGAGCAGGTCGCAGGCGCGGCGCACGTCGGCGAAGGTGAGTCGCTCGAGCCGTTCCGGCGGCGGCAGCGACGTGCGGCGCAAGGCTTCGGCGTCTTCCCGATAGAGGGGGCTTTTGGCGATGGCGTTTTCGAAGATGGAAGGATTGGTCGTAATGCCGCTCACGCCGATTTCCAACAGCTGGGCGAGCCGTCCGCCCTCGAGGAGGTCGCGCGAGAGGTGGTCGAGCCAGATCTGCTGGCCGAGTTCGAGGAGCTGATGCAGCACGGTTCGGGTCGTCATGTGTCGTCTTCCAGGGCGTCGTCGCAGGAGCTTGCCAGAGGGGCCGCCAGGGCGGCGATCTTCGCCCTTAGCATATCATCTTCGTGCGGCGCCTCGACGAAGGAAAGCGCCTCTTCCCAGCCGAGCCGGCGGGCGAGCGTGGCGAAGGTCGCATCGAGCGCGTGCAGCGCGAGCAGTGCACCGCTGTCGGGGTAGCGCACCGCCAGATCGCAGCAGGTGAGCAGCAGGCGCGACACGCCCAGGTGCTCGCGCCACAGGCGGTTGTGTAAACCGTGACCGTAGGTGGTGTCGCCGATGAGGGGGTAGCCGGCATGGCGCAGATGGCGGCGGATCTGGTGCTGGCGTCCGCCGTCCGGATAGCAGGCCACGAGCGCGTAGCGGCTGGTGGGATGACGGTCGTTGGGCCAGGGCAGTTCGATCGTCGCCAGGCGCCGTAGCTCGGTGCACGCCGCTTTCTCCGCGTCGCGCGGCCCCGGCACGGTGCGGGCGATGCGCGACAGCGGCCGATCGATCGTCAGGGTTTCGGGCGGATGCCCCCGCACCACGGCGAGGTAGCGCTTCGCCACGCGCCGGCCGGCGAAGTCGGCGGCCAGGGCGGCGGCAGCGGCTGCGTCGAGCGCGAAGAGCACCGGCCCGGAGGTCGGTTTGTCGAGGCGATGGACGGGGAAGACATGCCGGCCGAGGCGACCGCGCAGCCAGCGCATCAGGATGCGGGATTCGCGCGCGTCGAGCTCGGTGGGATGGACCAGCCAGCCGGAGGGCTTGAAAACGGCGACGAGCCGTTCGTCCTCATGCAGGAGCGAAGGCTCGTCGCGCTGGGGCGCCGCTGGGTTCAGGGCGTCAGGCGGCGTAATTGCGCTCCGCGAACTCCCAGTTGACCAGGTGTTCGAGGAAGGCGGTGACGAAGTCGGCGCGGCGGTTGCGGTAGTCGATGTAGTAGGCGTGCTCCCACACGTCGATGCACAGCAGCGGCGTATCACCCGTGGTGAGCGGCGTGCCGGCCGCGCCCATGTTGACCACGTCGACCGAACCATCGGCTTTCTTCACCAGCCACGTCCAGCCGGAGCCGAAGTTGCCCACGGCGCTGGTGTGGAAGACTTTCTTGAATTCGTCGAAGCTGCCCCATTTGGCCTTGATGGCATCGAGCAGGGCTCCTTTGGGCTCACCGCCGCCGTTGGGCTTCATGCAGTGCCAGAAGAAGGTGTGGTTCCAGGTCTGCGCCGCGTTGTTGTAGATCGGGCCGGCCGGGGCTTTCTTGACGATGGACTCGAGGTCCATGTTCTCGTATTCCGTGCCCTTGATGAGGTTGTTGAGGTTGGTGACGTAGGCCTGATGGTGCTTGCCGTAGTGGTACTCCATCGTCTCTTCGGAGATGTAGGGGGCAAGCGCGTTTTTCGGGTAGGGCAGTTCGGGCAGTTTGTGTTCCATGTTCTCTCTCCTTTGCGTGAAGGGCCGGCGTTCGGTCCGGCGAGGGGGTGAGGAAAAACCTTTACTATTTTAGTCGGACTTTTCCACCCCGACAACCTCGGCCATGGCACGGCCATCGTGGAATTCGAGGCGGATGTCTTGCCTTTCGGCGAGTTGCCCCGTGCTCGTGAGCACCTGCCCGGCGGTGTCGCTCACCAGCACATAACCGCGTTCCAGCACCGCCTTGGGGTCGAGCGCTTCGAGTCGATCGGCGAGGCGTTCGATGCGCCGATGCTGGGCTTCGATCGCCTGCGCTGCCGCCCGCGGCAAGCGCTGCGCGAAGGCGTCGAGCCGGGCGCGGTGTCCGGCGAGCGTGGGCCGGGCGGCGGCAAGGCGCCGGTGCAGCGCATCGAGCCGCAGCCGCGATTCGGCGAGCGTGCGCCGCTGCGCCGCCGTAAGCCGCGCGTGCAGCCCTTCGAGCCGTCGCCGGGCCTCGGACAGGCGCGCCGCGGGGTGGGTGAGGCGCAGCTGCAGGCGGTCGAGTCGCTGGTTTTCGGTGAGCAGACGCTCGCGCAGCGCCCGCTGCAGGCGCCGCGCCAGCAGATCGAGTTCGAGCGGCAGTTCGGTCCAGCCTTGGCTCAGCAGCATCGCTGCGCCGGTGGGGGTGGGGGCGCGCACGTCGGCCACCAGATCGGCGATGCTCACGTCGGCTTCGTGCCCGACGCCGCTCACGATCGGCACGGGGCTTGCGGCGATCGCGCGGGCAAGCGCCTCGTCGTTGTAGGCCATGAGATCTTCGGGGCTGCCGCCGCCGCGCACGAGCAGTGCCGCTTCGATGCCGAGCCGCGCCGCAGCCTCGCCAAGGAGTGCAAGCGCTGCCACCATTTGCGCCGGCGCTTCCGCGCCTTGCACCAGCGTGGGCAGCAGCACGATCTCGACGAGGGGGGCGCGCTGGCGCAGCGTGCGCAGCACGTCATGGATGGCGTCCCCTGCCGGCGAGGTGATGAGGGCGATGCGCCGCGGCCGGCGCGGCAGGGGCCGCTTCCTTTCAGCGGCGAAGAGCCCCTCGGCTTCGAGCTTGGCTCTGACGGCGAGGAAACGCTGCCACAGCAGACCGGCGCCGGCCGGCTTGAGGCCGCGCACCACCAGCTGGTACTCGCCTCGAGGGGCATAGACGCTCAGCTCGCCCGCTGCCTCCACGCTGTGTCCCTCGGCGAGTAGCCGTGCGAACATCGTCGCCTGACGCCGCCACAGCACGCAGCGTAGCGCCGCGGTTTCGTCCTTGAGCGTGAAGTAGCAGTGCCCCGAGGCGGCGAGGGTGAGGCCGGAGATCTCGCCGATGACGTTGACCTCGGAGAACCCCGTTTCGAGGCACTCCTTGATGCGCTGTGTGAGCTGGCCGACGGTTTCGGCAGGAGGGACGAAGAGGGTGGGATCGGGCTTCATGCGCGCGATTGTACCGGGGTTTCATCCCCATCGGGACACGGGATGTCACGGCACGGTAACTTTGCTCCGGAAGACCTTGATCCACAGGCTGTTTTTCCTAATCGATTGATTTTCAATGTAAAAATTTGTTGCTGAAAAATGTGGCAGAGTGAGCTTCCTCGCGTGGGTGCAGGGGTTATGCCTGCTTTTGTCCGTTCATGCACAAAGTTATCCACAGACTTTGTGGAAGAGCGAAAAACCTCGAAACGACGCGCCTCCGGTTCGAGCGTATAATGCCGGACGCAACGCATCCGTGAAAGGAATTTCTTCCGTGTGGTCGGTGATACAGGCTTCTGGTTGGCCGATCTGGCCGCTTCTGCTCGCCTCCATCCTGGCGGTGGCGATCATCATCGAACGCGCCTGGACGCTGCGGCGCAAGCGCATCAATCCGCCGGGGCTGCTCGATTCGGTGCTCGAGGAGCTGCGCCGGGGCGCTTCCCCACTGGAACTGGCACAGCGGCTGGAAGGGCATTCTCCTCTGGGCCGCGTGTTGGCGGCGGGGCTGCGCAACTACGGTTCCTCGCGCGAGGTGATGAAAGAAGCGATCGAGGATGCCGGCCGGGTGGTGGCGCACGAGCTCGAACGCTATCTCACGGCGCTGGGGACCATCGCGGCCATCTCGCCGCTGCTGGGCCTGCTCGGCACCATCGTGGGGATGATCGAGATCTTCGCGTCGCAGTCGGCGGCCGGCGCCAATCCCCAGCAGCTGGCGCACGGCATCTCGGTGGCGCTCAACACCACCGGGCTCGGCCTCATCATCGCCATTCCCGCGACCATCTTCTGGCGCCATTTCCGTGCCTACGTCGATTCCCTGGTGATCGAGATGGAGCAGGAGGCAGTGCGTCTGGTGGAAGTGGCGCACGGGGAGCGGGCAAGGAACGCGTCATGAAGTTCCGTGACCGCGGCGACTCCTGTGAGGAGCCCTACATCAGCCTGGTGCCGCTCATCGATGTGGTGCTGGTGATCCTGATCTTTCTGAGCGTGACGACCACCTTTTCCCAGACGGCGCAGCTCAAGATCGATCTTCCCGAGGCCGACGCGGCGGTGCCGGCCGACGCCGCGCCCAAGGAATGGGTGGTGGCGATCACCGCCGACGGAGCCGTGTTCGTCGGCGAGCGCGCCGTGGGACTCGGCAGCGTGGAGGACATCGAATCGGCGCTCAGGGCGGTGATCCCTTCCGGATCGCAGCCGACCATCATCATCGAAGCGGACGCCAAGACGCCGCACCAGCGCGTGATCGACGTGATGCGCGCGGCCCAGCGTGCCGGCTTCGACAGGCTCACTTTCTCCGTCGAGCGCGTCGAATCGCGATGATCTCGGCGCCGGCGTGGTGGTCGCATCGCGGCGCCGTGGCGCTGGCGCTTCTTCCTTTCTCCTGGCTCTTCGGCCTTGCGGTGCGGCTGCGCGCGCTCGCCTATCGCCACGGCTGGCTGCGGCGCTGCCGGCCGCCGGTGTTCGTGCTGGTGGTGGGAAATCTCAACGTGGGTGGCAGCGGCAAGACGCCGGTGGTCGCGGCGCTCGCCCGCGCGCTCGAGGCGCGAGGTGTGCGCTGCGGCATCGTCAGCCGCGGCTATGGCGGTAACCTCGAGGGAACGGCGGAAGTGCCGGCCGAGGGCGATCCCGCCTGCTATGGCGACGAGCCGGTGCTGCTCGCACGCGAAGCGCAGGTGCCGGTGGTGGTGGGGCGCGCGCGCTGCGCCGCCGTGGCCGAGCTGCTGCGGCGCCATCCCGACGTGCGTCTGGTAGTTGCCGACGACGGCCTGCAGCATCTGCGGCTCCAGCGCGACTTCGAGCTCGTGGTGCTCGATCGGGGCGCTTTGGGCAACGGCTGGCTGCTGCCGGCCGGGCCCTTGCGCGAGCCGCTCTCGCGCCTGCGCACGGTCGATGCCGTGGTGGCGCACGACCCGCGGCAGGTGCGCACTCTGGTGCCGGCCGGGGTGCCGCTTCACGGGCTGCGGCTCGAACCCGAAGCGCTCGTCTCGCTCGACGACCCTTCGCGCAGGCTGCCGCTTGCGGCGCTTTCCGGACGGCGGGTGCATGCCGTGGCGGGCATCGGCCGACCGGAGCGCTTCTTCGCCACGCTGCGCGCCCTGGGCGCCGAGGTGGTGCCGCACGCCTTTCCCGATCACCACCCCTACACGGCGGAGGATCTGGACTTCGGCGCTCCTGGCGAGTGGCGGATTTTCACCAGCAAGGATGCGGTAAAATGCCGGGCATACGCGCGGCCGCACGATTGGGTGCTGACGGTGCGCGCCCGGCTCGACGAGACGCTCGTCGAGCGCATTCTGGAGCGAATACATGGACACTCGTCTGCTGGACGTGCTGGTATGCCCGCTGTGCAAGGGGCCGCTCAAATACGACCGTGAGCGGCAGGAGCTCGTCTGCCGCGCCGATCGTCTGGCCTATCCAATCCGCGACGGCATCCCGGTGATGCTCGCCGACGAGGCGCGCCCGATGACGGCCGAGGAAGTCGAGGCGCTCAAGTGAGCGGGTTTCGCGTGGTGATCCCGGCGCGGCTCGCGTCCACGCGCCTGCCGAACAAGCCACTCGTCGATCTCGCCGGCAAACCGATGGTGGTGCGGGTGTGGGAGCGGGCCGTGGCGAGCGGCGCCGACGAAGTGTGGGTAGCGACCGACGCACCGGAAGTGGCGGCCGCGGTGGAGCAGGCCGGCGGCCGGGCGATCCTCACGCGCGCCGACCACGCCTCCGGCACCGACCGGCTCGCCGAGGTGGTCGAGCGCCTGGGCTGGGAGAACGAGGCGATCGTGGTGAACGTGCAGGGCGACGAGCCGCTGATCGATCCGGACGCGATCCGCACAGCGGCCCAGGTGCTCGCGCTCACGCCCGAGGCGGCGATCGCCACGCTGGCGCATCCCATCGACTCGGTGGAAGAATTCTTCGACCCGAATGCGGTGAAGGTGGTGTGCGACGCCACGGGACGGGCGCTCTATTTTTCCCGGGCGCCGCTGCCCTGGGGGCGGGACGCTTTCGCCGCCGGGCGTCCGGCGCGCCTGCCCGAGGGGCTGCCAGCCTTGCGCCACGTCGGTTTGTACGCTTACCGGGCTGTTTTCCTGCGCGCGTTCTCCAGGCTCGCGCCTTGCGCACTGGAGCGGTTCGAGATGCTGGAGCAGTTGCGCGCTCTGTGGTACGGATACACCATCCAGATCAAAGTGCTCGACTCGGCCCCGGCGCCCGGCATCGATACGCCGCAGGACCTGGAGCGGGTACGTCGCATGCTCGCCGGGGCCGCATGAAGACCGGCTACTTCCGTTTTCGTCGTCAATCATAAAGGAGAGGGGATCGTGCGCTTGATTCTTCTGGGACCGCCCGGCGCGGGCAAAGGGACGCAGGCTACCATCATCAAGGAGAAGTTCGGTATTCCGCAGATCTCCACCGGCGACATGCTGCGCGCCGCGGTGAAGGCGGGAACGCCGCTGGGGCTCGCGGCGAAGAAGGTGATGGACGAAGGCGGACTGGTTTCCGACGACATCATCATCGGCCTGGTGCGCGAGCGTCTGCAGCAGCCCGACTGCCAGGCGGGCTACCTGTTCGACGGCTTCCCGCGCACGATCGCGCAGGCCGAGGCGCTCAAGGAAGGCGGCATCCCGCTCGATTACGTGCTGGTGATCGAGGTGCCCGACGAGGAGATCATCGATCGCATGAGCGGCCGCCTGGTGCATCCGGCGTCCGGCCGCACCTATCACGTGCGCTACAACCCACCCAAGGTGCCGGGCAAGGACGACGTCACCGGCGAGCCGCTCGTGCAGCGCGACGACGACCGCGAAGAAGTGGTGCGCAAGCGCCTGGCGGTCTATCACGAGCAGACGAAACCGCTCATCGCCTATTACGAGGCGTGGGCGGAAAGCGGTGATCCCGCCGCGCCCAAGGTGCGCAAGGTCTCGGGTCTGGGGCCGGTGGAAGAAGTGACGCAGCGCATCCTGGAGGCGCTCTCCAGCTGACGAAGGCGCGGGGGCGATCGGTCACGCATGGCGCAACGGCATCCTTCCGCATGGCCTCTCGACCAGATGTCTTGCCTGCTGCCCGGACAGCAGCGCGAGCTCGACGTCGTCGAAGCCCTCGTGCACGACCTGCCGGAAGACTGGCAGGTCTTCCACGGCATCCCTTGGCAAAACGACGTCAACGGCTTCTTGCAGCTCGGCGAATGGGATGTCGTGGTCGTCTCTCCGGCAGGTCATCTGGCGATCCTGGAGATCAAGGCGGGAGAGATCGACTGGACCCCCAAAGGCCCGGTGAAACGCTACGCCGGCACCGGGCGCAAAAATATCTCCTCGCAATGCCGCCTGCAGCATCAGGCAATGATCCAGAAGCTGCGCAAGGCGGGAATCGACGCATACGTGGCGCATGCCCTGGTGCTTCCCGACGTGAGCGTGCCGGCAAACGCCGAGACGGCGCATTACCCGCGCAGCCGCATCGTCGATGCCGCTGCCGTGCCGTATCTGGGAACGCTCCTCGGCGAGTGGTTGCGCAGCACGCCGATCGACCCGCAGCGGGTCGCCAAAGTGAGCGCCTTTCTGCGAGACGAATTGCGCCTCGCGATCGATCCCCGCGCGTTCGCCGGTGCGCTGCGCAGCACGACCATCGCCTTGCAGGCAGGGCTGGCGAGCACGCTCACCCGGCTCGAACTTCCGGCGGCGAGCGCCCTGTGCATCCAGGCCGTCGCCGGCTCGGGCAAGACCCTGCTCGCCCGCCAGTGGCTCGAACAGGCCAGACGCCGCGGCACGCGCTGGGGCTACATGTGCTTCAACCGCATGCTCGCCGATGCGCTGCGCGCCTCGATCCCGGAAGCGGAGGCAGACATCGCCACCTTCCACGAAAGAGCCATCTCCGCCTTGCGTCGCCAGCGCAAAACCACCGAGCATCTCGACTTCACCGATTCCCGTACCTTCGACGCTGCGGTCGCAGCGCTCGCGCAGGATCGGGATTGGGCGCAGGGACTCGACGGACTCATTCTCGACGAAGCCGCCGATTTGAAACCCGAGTGGTTCGCCGCCCTGCGTCGCAGTGTTTCCCCCGATACCCGCTGGTTGGTACTTTTCGATGCCGATCAACGGGTGCATCCCCACACCCTCGGCACGGCCCCGTGGTGGGAGACGGAACTGCCACAGGCGATCCGCTTCAGCGCCCGCGAGAACTTCCGCTCGCCGCGTGCCCTGGTCGAAACCCTCAATCTGCTCGAACTCACCGGAGAACCCCTCCTCGCGCGTCATCCCTTTGCCGGCGAGCCGCCAGAATTCGAGGTCTACCCCGACGCCGACCCGGCCGCGCCGCTGCGAGCTACCGAAACCGTCCTCGAGCGCTGGTTCGCCGAAGGGATCGCGCCGCAAGACGTTGCCGTATTGAGTTTTCAGGGGCGGAGGCACAGCGCGATCCTTGCGCAGGACACGCTCGCTGGTTGCCGCGTGCGGCGCTTCACGGGGCGGTTCGATGCCCAGGGTGCTCCCTGCTGGAGCGAAGGCGAACTCCTCGTCGATACCGTCCTGCGTTTCAAGGGGCTCTCCGCTCCGGCGGTGCTGCTCACCGAAACCGACTGGGCGCAGTTCGATGAATCCGTGCGCCGGCGGCTCTATGTCGCGCTCACCCGCGCCGAATGGCGCGCCGCCGTGGTGCTCAGCGAACGGGCAGAGCGCGATGTGAAAGCGCAGCTGGAAAAGGAGTCCTGAATCCAACGCTGCCATAATCACGCCTGAGCGCTGAGGCCACAGCGGCCGTGGGCAAGCCTGCCGTGCTTGCCGAAACATATAAAATTTTGTATAATCCAACCATGGCTACCAAGCCCATCGAATTTCGGGGAAATTCTCTCGATGACCTTCGCGCTTTTCCGTTATCGGCCAAGCGTGAGGCGGGCTATCAGCTCGATCGGGTGCAGAATGGCCTTGAGCCGGACGACTGGAAGCCCCTGAACACCGTGGGCCTAGGTGTGCGTGAGATTCGAATTCGGGATGCTGCTGGGGCGTTTCGGGTCGTCTATGTTGCCAAGTTCACTGATGCCGTCTATGTGCTTCACTGTTTTCAGAAGAAGACGGAGAAGACCAGCAAAGCCGATCTGGACTTGGCAAAGAAACGCTATCAGGAGTTGTTGAAGGAGATCGGCCAATGAGCAACCAACGATTCGCCAGTGTCTGGGATGCCCTCGAGGATACCCCGGAAGAAGCGGAAAACATGAAGCTGCGCTCTGCGCTGATGACGGCGTTGAAGGACCACATCGCCCGCACGGGGATGAGCCAGGCACAAGCGGCCAAGCTTTTCGGCGTGACACAACCGCGTGTCTCCGATCTGATGCGCGGCAAAATCGAACTCTTTAGCCTCGATACGCTGGTGAACATGGCAACGGCTGCTGGGCTTCATATTGAAATGCGGGTACTCGAAACCACCTGATTTACTTGTCAGGTCCCTGACGATTACGCGGTATTTTTATGTCGACCCTGCCGTTCGTTTTGCGGACGGCAGGGTCGAATGGCTCAACGGCCGCATCAGCGAAGTGCTTGCCACCCACCGCTTCGATAGCCGAGCCTCGTTGGAGGCGACGATTCAGCGCTACGTCTGGCTGTACAATCACCACATC
>NZ_JSYB01000093.1:0-25732 GCF_054823945.1 Tepidiphilus sp. HLB4
CGCCCATCTGCTCGCCCTCGCTGGTGCCATGGCCACCGCCGCCCTGGGGCTCGCCCTGGTGCAGGGGCGCGCCGGCCAGGTCTGTCTCGGGCAAGGCGCGGCGATGGCTGCCGGCGCCTACACCTGGGCCGCGCTCGCCCCCCGCTCGCTGCCGCTCGCGCTCGCGGCCGCCGCCGCGGCCGGGGCGCTCGCCGGAGCCGCCATGGCGCTGCCGGCGCGCCGCCTCTCGGGCCTGCCGCTCGCGCTCGCGAGCATGGCCTGCGCTGTCATCGCCGAAGTGCTGGCAATGCGCGCCGTCGCCTTCACCGGCGGCACCGCCGGCCGCTTCGTCGCCCCGCCAGCCCTGAACGCTCTCGACGAGGCGAGCGTCGCGCTCGCTTTCTCCTCCCTCTGCCTCGGCCTTGCCGTGCTGCTGCTGTACCGGCTCGATCGCGCCGCCCTCGGACGCGCCTGGCGTGCGCTTGCCCAGGCGCCGGAGGCAGCACTCGCGCTCGGCCTGGACGTGGGCGGTCTGCGCCAACTCGCCTTCGTCGCCTCCGGCCTGTGCGGCGGGCTGGGCGGGGCGGCCTACGCGCAGACGCTGGGTTTCATCAGTCCGGAACAGTTCGCCCTTCCGCTCTCCTTCGAACTCCTCGTCATCGCCTTTCTCGGCGGCCTGCGCCATCCGGCCGGGATCATCCTCGCGAGCCTTGCCTTCGTCGCCCTGCCCGAGCTCGCCGACCGCCTGCGCCCCCTCGTCGGCGCGCTCGGCGGCTGGGATCCCCTGGTGCTGGGGCTGACCGTCGTCTTCGTCGCAGTTTTCCGTAAAATGGACTAAAATCGCAGACATTCGAAGAATTTCGAGGAAGATCATGCGCGCCCGCCTCTTTGCCGTCATCGCCCTCCTCGCCTTGGCCATGGCCCCGGTACGCGCTGCCGAACGGGTGCTCACCGTCGGCGCGCTGCTCGATCTCTCGGGGCCGGCGGCGCTCCTGGGCGTGCCGGTGAAAAACGGCATGGAAATGCGTTTCGCCGAAGCGAACGCACGCGGCGAACTGCCGGGAATCACCCTGCGCCTGCTCGTCGAAGACACCGGCTACGACCCCAAGCGCGCCATCCTCGCGGCGCGCAAACTCACCGAACGCGACGGCGCGATCGCCTTCCTCTCGAACCTGGGCACGCCGGTGGTGCTGGCGACCATGCCCGAGATCCTGCGCCGTGGCCGGCTGCATCTCTTCCCTTTCTCGCCGCACGAAGCCACCTACGCGCCGCTGCATCCGCTGAAATTCCAGATCTACGCGCCCTATCGCAGCTACATGGACCCCGCCGTGCGCGCCGTGCTGCGCCGCCATCCCCAGGTGCGACGCGTGTGCACCCTGGTTCAGGACGACGAATTCGGCGAAGAAGTGAGCGCGGGCGTGCGCGCCGGGCTCGAGCGCGCCGGGCTTTCCCTCACCCAGGAAACGCGGCACGCGCGCGGCGCCACCGACTTCACCGGCCAAATCGCGCGGCTGCGCGAGGCCGGCTGCGAACTGGTGGCGCTGGGCACGCTGGTGCGCGAAACCGTCGCCCTGCTGCGCACGGCCAGCGAGATGGGCTGGAAGCCGCTCTTCCTCACCTCGGCCTCGGCCTATTCGGACCAGACGCACGCCCTGGGCGGAGCCGCCGTCGAGGGGCTCTACGGCGTCACCAACCCCATCCGCATCCCCTATCGCGAGGGCGCCTCGCCCGAGCTGCTCGCCTGGCTCGACGCCTACCGCGCCCGCTACGGGGCGGAAGCCAACGTCTGGTCGGCCATGGGCTACGTCGCCGCCGAACTGCTGGTGCTCGCCATCGCCACAGCGACCGAGCCCACGCCGGAAGCGATCGCCCAAGCGCTCGAGCGGCTCGACTATCCCGGAGACCTATTCGGCAGCCCGCGCTACCGCTTCTCGCCCACCGACCACCTCGGTCAGCGCACGGGCGGCGAACTCACCCGCATCGAGCACGGACGCTGGGTGTCGCTGGAGCGCCTGGACGGGCCGAGCGAATGAGCCGCGCTCCGGCCGAACTGCCTAATGCCGCCGCCGGAACGTCTCCATGAAGTCAGCGAGCGCCTCGACCGCCTCCAGCGTCACCGCGTTGTAGATCGACACACGGATGCCGCCCAGTGCGCGGTGCCCGGCCAAGCCGGCAAAGCCCGCCCGGTTCGCCTCGGCAAGGAAGGCCGCGCGCAGCGCTTCGCTCGGCAGATCGAAGACCACGTTCATGAGCGAACGATCCGCGCGCCGCGCCCGCGGGCGGTAGAAACCCTCGCTCGCGTCGAGTACCCCATAGAGCCGCTCGGCCTTGGCACGGTTGATCGCCGCCATCGCCTCGAGCCCGCCGATCTCGTCCATGAGCCAGCGCAGCACCAGCAGCACGGCATAGATGGCGAACACCGGCGGCGTGTTGAGGATGGAATGCGCCTGCGCCTGCGCGCGGTAGTCCAGCATGGCCGGCAAGCCCTCCGGGGCGCGCTCGAGCACCGCCTCGCGCACCAGTACCACCGTCACCCCCGCCGGGCCGAGATTCTTCTGCGCATGGGCATAGATGAGCGCGTAGCGGCCGGCATCGAAGGGGCGCGAGAGAAAGTCGGACGACATGTCCGCCACCCGCGGCACCTCCTCGAGCCCCACCAGCCGGTGGAACTGCAGCCCCTCCACCGTCTCGTTGGTCACCACGTGCAGATAGGGCGCGCGCGCATCGAAGACGAGTTCTTCGTCGTCCGGCAGCCGGGAAAACCCCTCGGTCTCGCCGCGCCACACCACCCGAACCGGGGCGAGTTTCCTCGCCTCGGCGATCGCCTTGCCGCTCCAATAGCCCGTATGCAGATACTCCGCCGGCACGTCGGCGCCCCGCGCGAGCGCGAGCGGCACCATGGCGAACTGCAGCGTCCCGCCACCCTGCAGCAGCAGCACGTGAAAATCCGGCGGCAGCGCGAGCAGCGCCTTGAGCCGCGTCTCCACTTCCGCCACCACCGCCGCGAACCAGTCCGAACGATGGCTGATGCCCAGCACCGACAGCCCCACCTCCGGCACCGCGATCATCGCCTCGCGCAACTGCACAAGCACCGTCTCGGGCAAGGCCCCGGGCCCGCCGGAAAAATTGCGCGCGTTCGCCGACAGCGTCATCCCCACCCCTCCCTCCTCACCCGCACCCAGCCGACGAAGGCCTCGCGCAGCGGCGCGATCCCCTCGCGCCGGTAGGCGAATTCCGCCCCCGGCTCCATGGCGTGCGCCACCATCGCCGGATCGGCCTCGAAGATCAGCAGCCGCCCATCGGCCGTCTCGGCCAGATCCACGCACACGTAATCGAGCCCCAGCCGTTCGGAGAGCGCCGAGAGCGCCGGCGCATGCCTTTGGGCGAACTCGGGGAAAGCGCGAAAGAACGCCGCCTCCTCCGCCCGCTTGGCGGCATCGCCGTACATGCCGGCATTGACGTAATGCACCATCCAGTGCTCCGACACCGCCAGATGCACCGGAAACGCCTGCCCGCCCACCAGCGCCACCCGGATCTTGCGGAAACGCCCGTCCGGTCCGGCATAGTCGACGTAGCGCGTGAGGAAGAATTCCCCCTCCGGCTGCGCCGCGAGATACGCGGCGAGCTCGGCGGCCGTGCCGATCCTCGCCAGACCATGCCCGCCCTGCGAATCGGGCGGACGCAGTAGAAAAGGCGGCGCCTCCAGCCCCTCGGGCCAGGCACCGGCCGCCGCGGCCGACTCCAGGAGCGCGCGCGGCACGCGCCGCGTCGGCGGCATGAGCACCCCCGGCGCGTCCGCGAGCAGGCGGCTCAGCGTCGCACGCTCCGTGCGCCGGATCGCCGCCGGCGGGTTCAACACCGGGCGCGGCCAGCCGGCGAGCCGCTCCTGCAGCGCCGCGAGCACCGGCAACGCCGCCTCGCTCACCCCCATCGCCAGCATCAGCGCGTCGTGCTCCGGCAACGCCTCGGCAAGCGGCACGGCCGGGTCCACGAAATGCACCACCAGCTGCAGCCCCTGCCCCTCCAGCAGGCAGTCGAGCGGCGTATTCGCCGACAGCGGCCCCGGCAGCGCCAGCAGCAAGAGCCGCGGCGCCGGCTCGTCCGGCCCCGGCAGCGCATAGGTGCGCGCGCGAGAGAGCGCCTCGCGCTGGGCCGCGAGCGCCGTCTGCGTCTGCCCCAGGCACAAGAGCGCCGTGGCAAGGTTCATCCACGCCGCCGCCGTGTCCTCCCGCCCGGCCCGATCGAGCCACTGCCGGGCGAGCGCCGGCAGATCCCCCTCCCCCAGGCTCGCGCGCAGAAAGGGCGCCAGGCCGAGATAGCCTGCTTGCGGTTCAGACACTCTTCTCCTCCCACTCGAGCATCGCCCGCTTGCGCTCGAGCCCCCAGCGAAAACCGCGCAGGCCGCCGCCGGCATCGAGCACCCGGTGGCAGGGGATGAGCCAGGCCACGGGATTGGCCGCCAGCGCCTGCCCCACGGCCAGCGCCAGGCGCGGAGGGCCCAGCCGCGCCGCCAGCTCGCCATACGAGCACGTCTGCCCGGCAGCGGTGCACGTGCGCAGCGTGCGCCACAGCAGGCCGCGAAAAGGCGTGCCCTCCACCGCCACCGGCAGGTTCCGCGCAAGGAAGCGTTCTTCCAGCGCCGCGCATTCGGCCGCGGCAAGCGGCGCCCAGAGGGCCCACGGCCAGCGCGCCTGCCAGGTGCCGAGCTTATCCTGCGGCGACTCGCCCTCCTCCAGAAACTCCGCGCGGCACACCCCATCCGGCGCGAGCGCCAGCAAGAGCGCCCCGAACGGCGAGCCGATCACCCCGTAGCGCAGGGGCACGCCGGCATGGCGCTGTCGAAACGAGGGCGGCGACAGGCAGAGAAAGGCCGGATCGGATTGTTGCATCACTCCCTCCTTTGAGCCACATATTCTTGCGCGCCGCGCGCTCCCTACTCAATACGCCACGCCAGACCATGGATGATCGGCTCCTTCATTCGTACGAACATAGCACGATCCCTGCCGCATCGCGTTATGGCTTTCCCCCTCCCCGGAGCAGACGCTCGATTTCCTTGTCGTGCCCGTCGATGCGCTCCAGAACCTCAAACTTGCCCTTGGCCACGCCGATGCGGCGTTCGCCTTCGTTACCGGACTCGGCCAGCGAATCTACCGCCCGCTCCAGCAGCCGCCGCAGCGGTTGCGGCACCCCCAACGCCAGCGCGTCGGCGGGCGCAAGGCAGCGCGCCTCTTCTCCCCATGCCGCAGCGGGTTCCACCGCCCGTGGCGCCTGGGGCAGGTAGCGCGTCACGGTGATCTTCAGGGTGAAATGCGTCAGGCGGTGGGTGAGCCGGGCGATCTCTCCGGCTGCGCGCCATGCGCCGGACGGGGCCTGGTCTTCCTGCGGCAGACACCACAACCCGCCCCAGATGCCCTGCGGCGCGCGGCGCACGAGCCAGACCGCTCCGTCCTCCTCGTACCAGCCCCAGCGCAGATCCTGCTCCGGCACCGGCGCGCGCGCCCGTTTTCGCGGCAGTTCAGCCGCAATTCCCTGACGGTGCGCGGCGCACAGATCGACCACCGGACACACGTCGCACCGCGGCCGCGACCGGGTGCACACCAGCGCGCCCAGGTCCATCATGCCCTGAGTATAGGCTGGCATGTCGTCAGAATCGTGCGGCAGCAGAGCTTGGGCCAGATCCCACAGCCGGCCCGCCGTGGCCGCCGCGCGCGGGTCTTCTTCCACGGCGAAGAGACGGCACAGCACCCGCTGCACGTTGCCATCGAGAATCGGCACCCGCTCGCCCTGCACGAACGCCGCGATCGCCGCCGCCGTCGAGCGTCCCACGCCCGGCAGCTGCACCCATTCCTGCGCCCCTTGGGGACAGGAACCCGGCCAGCGCGCCACCCACAGGCGGGCGGCGGCGAGCAGGTGCCGCGCGCGGGCGTAGTAGCCCAGCCCACTCCACAGCGCCAGCACTTCGTCGAGCGGCGCCGCCGCCAAGGCCTCCACCGTGGGAAAACGCGCCACGAAGCGGGCGAAATACGGCAGCACCGTGCGCACCTGCGTCTGCTGCAGCATCACTTCCGAGAGCCACACGCGGTACGGGTCGCTCCCCTGCCAAGGAAGATCGCGCCGGCCACAGCGCCGCTGCCAGTCCACCAGGCGAACGGCGAAGGTCTCGGCCGCTTCGGCGGCAAGGGAATTTTCAGGAAGGAAAGGGATCTCTTGGCCTGTCATCGTTTCTGCGATACATTCTCGTTTCGGCATCATGCACCCGGCACATGCCGGACAAGAGGTTCGTCGAGATGGATTCAACCGCGACCGTTTCTCCGCCTTCCACTGTGGATGCGCAGCAGCTGCGCCGCACCTTGGGACAGTTCGCCACCGGCATTGCCGTGCTGACCACGCGCGCGCCCGACGGGGCGCCCCTGGGGCTGACCATCAATTCGTTCAACTCGGTCTCGCTCGAGCCGCCGCTCGTCGTCTTCAGCCTGGCACGGCGCCTGAGCCTGCTGCCGTGGTTCGAAGAAGCGTCCCACTTCGGTATCTCGCTGCTCTCGGCCGGGCAGCGCGCGCTGTCGGATCGTTTCGCCGGCCCGGCGCAAGACCGCTTCGCCGGCGTGGAATGGTTTCCCGGACCTTTCGGCTCGCCCTTGCTCGTCGGGGCCTGCGCCCACTTCGAATGCCGCAACGCGATACGCCACGACGGCGGCGATCACCTGCTGTTTCTGGCCGAAGTATGCCATCACGCAGCCTTCGCCCGTGAGCCGCTCGTCTTCTTCGGCGGGGCCTACCGGGAACTCGCCCCGTAGACGAAAAAACCCGGCGCAGGCCGGGCTTGTAAGGTACGCAGGAACGTGGAGCGGGTGAAGGGAATCGAACCCTCGTATGCAGCTTGGGAAGCTGCCGTTCTACCATTGAACTACACCCGCGAATCCGGTGAATTATAGCCGAGCGCCTGCCGTCGGCGCAAGCTCGATCAAAGGCTTGCGGACACCCGACGATTGATCTCGTCTTCCAGTGCTTGAAGCCGCTCGATGATCGCCTCGAACGCCCAGGACTCACCGTAGAACATCTGTGCATCCCGCATTGCCTGATAGTCTCGCCGCAGCGCCCCGAGAAGGGGCTCGGGCGGGACGAGGCGCAATCCTCCCGCAGTACAGCGTTCGTAATGACTGTGGCTGCTGCGGTAAAACGTGGCTTTGAGGCGCACGACGTCCCGTAGCAAGCCCATATCCTCCACGGCCTGTCGGCCGATCTCATGATCGGCCAAGCAAGCCAGATCATACCAATGGCGCGAGAGCCGCTCGGCTCCGGCCCGGGGCTGTGGCCGGTGGCATTCGACATGGATCAGGGTGGCTTTTTCCCAAAAGGTACGCACGGCCGACAACACAACCACCTGCGCCCGCGGCAGATCCAGGCCGGGGACATATTTCGCGATATCGGGCACGATCGTCTGTGGTGCTCGAGGCCAGGTCGAGTTGCGGCCGCCAAACTCGATCAAGATGCTCGGACGCACATAAGCATCCGCCTTCTCGACAGCACTGGGGTAGAACACCCACAGTTTCTCGGCGTCCTCGCTCAGCTGAAAAGAGAGGGGATGACCGGGCAATGACGAGGCAAGCGCCGACTGCAACGCGGGCAACAGATCGTCGCGCACGTGCGCCGCGAGTGCCGCTTGTAAGGTATCAGACAGCTTGCGGCGCTGGCTGTTGGTGGTGATCGATTCCAGGTCGGGCGCATCCGCGATCAGGCTACGGTAGTCGATCGTGACATCGATGTCTTCCGAAAAGCGCTCGATGACTTTGTAGACCTTGGAGAGCGAAGTTCCGCCCTTGAATGCCATGGACTTGCGGCACGGCAGCCGAAAGAGAATGCCGAGCACCTGGCACAGCCAGAGATCCTTTTCGAGAATCTCGGCGCGACGACCCATCCGGGACGCCAAGGCCCGCAGCAGGTCGGCCTGATCGTCAAGAGATAGCGCAAAGTACGATTCAGCCATGGGACTGTGCGCTGCGTTCTTCGTAGCGGCGCAGCGCTTCGACCATCCAGGCCGGCATCGAAGACTTGACACGGCGTAGCGCCTCGAACTCGTCGGGCGGCAGTCTGGCGGCAATCTGCCCGATGGTGTCCGGACTCACGTGCTCTCGCCCGAGATACCATAAGGCAGCCAAGGCCTGCCCTGCCGGACGCCCGGCAAGCACCAGCTTGCGTGCCGCCACGTGCTGCAACCGCACGCGCAGATTGCCCAAGCGCACGGTGCGCGAAGAGCCTGTCGTGTAGAAAACGGGTTGAGCTGGAACCTGCGTGCTGAGCCCAAAACGCCGGGCCGCTTCGGCCCCATGGACTTCGATGGGGGCGCCCTCGGCTACCACCCTGGCCACCGCTTCGGGCGAGGGCATGCTCTTGAGTCCGAACCGGCTTACCTTGGGAACGATGTAGAGCCCACGACCGATGCGCTCGATCACCCCTTGCCGGGTCAAGCGCATCAGCGTCTGGTCGATGGCCGCGCGCGACCCCAAGCCCGCGAACAGGGCGGGGGTGAATGGTTCTTCTGCAGGCTGGGCAGCGATACGCTCGCGGATGGCTTGTGCGGTGTTCATGGCAAGGAATCCCTTCGTGTCAGAAAAAATAGCAAAATATCCAACAAAAAGCAATCCTGCAAAAAGTCTCCAGTCGACCGTGCTAAACTTTTCACCATGCCTGACGAAATCCCCCAAACCCTCACCTGCCGCGTCAACGGCGAGCGCCTCACCCTGTCCGCCGGTACGACGATCGCCGAGCTGCTCGCCGCCCGCGGCTGGGCGGGCAAGCGCGTCGCCGTCGAGCGCAACGGCGAGATCGTCCCCCGCAGCCTCCACGCCCAAACCACCCTCGCCGAAGGCGACGTGCTCGAAATCGTGGTCGCCGTGGGCGGCGGCTAAACCCTTCCTTCCCGACCCCATCATGACCGAACCCGAAGATACCGACTTCCTCACGCTCGGCGCCCGCCGCTTCCGCTCCCGCCTGCTGGTGGGCACCGGCAAATACCGCGACTTCACCCAGACGCGCGAGGCGATCGAAGCCTCCGGCGCCGAGATCGTCACCGTGGCGATCCGCCGCGTCAATCTCGGCCAGAACCCGGACGAGCCCAATCTCCTCGACTATCTTCCGCCCGAGCGCTTCACTCTTCTGCCCAACACCGCCGGTTGCTACACGGCCGAAGAGGCCGTGCGCACGCTACGGCTCGCGCGCGAGCTCCTCGACGGGCACACCCTGGTCAAGCTCGAAGTGCTGGGCGATGCCGAAACGCTCTATCCCAACATGCCCGAAACGCTCAAAGCCGCCGAGCGGCTGGTGGCCGAAGGGTTCCAAGTGATGGTCTACTGCTCCGACGATCCCATCCAGGCGAAGCTGCTCGAAGAGATGGGCTGCGTGGCCATCATGCCGCTCGCCTCCCTCATCGGTTCGGGCATGGGCATCCTCAATCCCTGGAACCTGCGCCTCATCCTCGAGCGCATCCGCGTGCCGGTGATCGTCGACGCGGGCGTAGGCACGGCTTCCGACGCGGCCATTGCCATGGAGCTGGGTTGCGACGGCGTGCTCACCAACACCGCCATCGCGCACGCCGGCGACCCGGTGCGCATGGCGCGCGCCATGCGTCTGGCGGTGGAAGCCGGGCGCGAAGCCTACCGCGCCGGGCGCATGCCGCGCAAGTTCTACGCCGCCGACCCCAGCTCGCCGCTCACCGGCGTCATCGGCAGGCCCACGCCATGACGCAGGCACTCGACGCAGAGCGCGGGCATCTCTCCACCCGCAGCATCCGCACCTTCGTGCTGCGCCAAGGGCGGCTCACGGAAGCGCAGCGCCGCGCCCTCGACACCCTGCTGCCGCGTTGGGGCCTTCCTTATCGCCCCGAGCCCCTCGATGCGCCTAGCATCTTCGGCCGCAGCGCCCCGCTCGTGCTCGAGATCGGCTCGGGCATGGGCGAGACCACGGCCAGAATCGCTGCGGCCAACCCCGGCAGCGATTTCCTCGCTGTCGAGGTGCACGGTCCCGGCGTGGGCAATCTCCTGAACCTCATCGAGACCCAGGGGCTCACCAACCTGCGCGTCATCCAGCACGACGCGCTCGAAGTGCTCGAACACATGATCGCCCCGGGAACGCTCGCCGGCATCCACCTCTTCTTCCCCGATCCCTGGCCGAAAAAGCGCCATCACAAGCGCCGCATCGTCCAGCCCGGCTTCGTTGCGCTAGCCGCCGAGCGGCTCGCTCCCGGCGGCTACCTGCACTGCGCCACCGACTGGGAAGAATACGCCCAATGGATGGAAGAGGTGCTCTCGGCCGAACCGCGCCTGGAATCGATCCACCCCGATCCCACCGAGCGGCCTTCCTGGCGCCCCGAGACCAAGTTCGAGCGCCGCGGCCGCGCCCTGGGGCATGGCGTGTGGGATTTCGTCTATCGCCGCCGCGCCGAAGCGCCGCCCATGCAAGCACCCGCCCATGAATGAGCGAACCTCCCGGCACGACACCAGGCAGCGATCCGTGCGCGTGACGCGGTGTCCGAACTTCCATTGCCCATCCCCCCGTCCGCAGGGAGGAGTCCAACCATGAGTTTTCGCCCCTTTCGCGCCCTGTGGCGGGCGCTGCGCTGGCTGATCCTGCTGCCGCTGCGCCTCGTCGAATTCCTTGGCCGGATCGCCATCGGCCTCGCGGTGCTCGTCTTCGTCGCGGCACTGCTGATCAGCCAATGGGAACCGGTCCTCAAGCTGCCGCCGCGCTTCGTACTCACGCTCGCGCTCGACGGCGACCTCGTAGAGCAGCCGCCGCTGCCCGACGGGCTGCGTTCACTGCGCTCGCTCGAACCGGGCCCGGCTCCCCTTGTGCTGCGCGACGTGCTGGATGCGCTCGATCGCGCCCGCCGCGACGAGCGCGTGCTCGCGGTGGCGCTCGACCTCAGCCGCCTGGGCGGAGCATCGTTTGCCCAAATCGAAGAGCTGCGCGGGGCGATCGCCCGGCTGCGCCAGGCCGGTAAGCCGGTATACGCCTACGGCGACGTTCTGCCGCAGAAAGCCTACTACCTCGCTGCTGCGGCGCAAGAAGTCACGCTCGACCCCGAGGGCATGGTGCTGCTGCCGGGCGTGGCCGTCACCCAGAACTATTTCCGCGACGCGTTCGACCGCCTCGGCGTGCGGGTGCACGCCTTCCGCGTGGGCAAGCACAAGTCCTTCGTCGAACCCTTCACGCGCAACGACATGTCGCCCGAAGAGCGCGAGGTCACCCAAGACCTGATCGGCGGCATCTGGCAGCGCCTGCTCGACGACCTCGCCCGCGATCGCTCGCTCGCGCCTGCCGTGCTGCGCCGCTACAGCGAGCGTTACGACGAGGTGCTCGCCGCACACGAAGGCGACTCGGCCAAGGCGGCCCAGGCCGAGCGCCTCGTCGACCAGCTCCAAGGCTACGAAGACTGGCACGACGGGCTCCTCGAACGGTATGGGCGCGAAGGAAACCAGGCCGAAGAAGTGGCTTTCGACGATTATCTGTACGCCACCGCGCCGGCCCTGCCCGCCGCCAAAGCCCCGGTGGTGGCCCTGCTGCCCATCCAGGGCACCCTCATCGACGGACCGCCGCGCGATGGGCTCGCCGCAGCCGATAGCATCGTCGATCGGCTCGACGAGGCGGCTGAGGATGAGACCATCAAGGCCGTGGTGCTGCGCCTCGACACCCCCGGCGGCAGCGCCTTCGCCGCCGAGCGCATCCGCCGTGCCGTGCTGCGCGTGAAAGCGGCCGGCAAGCCGGTGATCGTTTCCATGAGCGGCACGGCCGCCTCCGGCGGCTACTGGATCGCCTCGGCCGCCGACGAAATCTTCGCCGACCGCTTCACCCTCACCGGCTCCATCGGCATCTTCGCCCTCTTCCCGGAGGCGGCGGGGCTGCTCGACAAACTCTCCGTGCACACCGACGGCGTCAAGACCGGACCCTTCGCCGACGGGCTGGACCCGCGCGTGCCGCTCGCCGATCCCGTGGCCCGCGCCGTGCAAGCCGAGATCGAACACGGCTATCGCCGATTCCTCGCCGTCGTGTCCGAGGGGCGCAAGATCTCGGAAACCGAGGTCGATCCGATCGCCCAGGGACGCGTGTGGCTCGGCGAGACGGGCCAGAAGCTCGGCCTGGTCGACACCCTCGGCGGGCTGGACGCGGCCCTCGATCGGGCCCGCGAACGCGCCAAGCTCCCGCAGGCGCCGGCTCGCTGGCTGCTGCCGCCACTCTCCGCCCGCGACGTGCTCATGAAACTGCTCTTCGAAGGGCGCAGCGACGAGTTCGACAGCCGCCTGCAATCGCTGGGGCTGCTCCCGCCGGGCGTGTCGCTCGCCGAACCGCGCCGCCTGCTTCGAGCCTTCGATGACCGCCGCGGCCTCTATGCCCATTGTCTGTGCGCCGCGCCTTGAAGAAAGGATCCCCCATGCTCCGTCCCCCTGAAATCGACGCCTTGATCGCCAACAACCGCGCCTGGGCCGAGGCCATGCGTGCGCGCGACCCCCTCTTCTTCGAGCGCCTGAAAAACATCCATCAGCCGGAATTCTTCTGGATCGGCTGCTCGGACGCCCGCGTGCCCGCGAACGAACTCATCGGACTCACCGCCGGCGAAGTCTTCGTGCATCGCAACATCGCCAACCAGGTGCAGGCGGCCGACCTGAGCTGTGCGGCGACCATCGAATTCGCCGTCGCCCGCCTGCAAGTGCGCCACATCCTCATCGTCGGGCATTCCGACTGCGGCGGCGTCAAGGCCGCCATCCGCGCCGACGCCCCCGAGCTCGTCCAGCACTGGGTGCATCCCATCCGCGAACTCTACCTGCAGCACCGCGCCGAGCTCGACGCCTTGCCCGAACCGGAGCGCACCAACCGCCTCGTGCGCCTCAACGTCGTCACCCAGATCGAGCGCCTGGCGCAGAACCCCGTCATCCGCCGCGCCTGGGATCGCGGCGAAGGCCCCATGCTGCACGGCTGGATCTACGACGTCGGCGACGGGCTCCTCGAAGATCTGGGCGTCTTGCGCGGACCTTGCTGAATCGAATCCGGCTGGCGCGGCATGCCGGCGTCTTCTACAATGAGGCATCATGGAACTGCCCCTCGACCCTTTTCGCCGGCGCACGCTGGGCCTGCTCGCCGCCGTGGCGCTGGGCGCGCTGGGCTGCGCGCGCGCCGAGGAAGCGCAACCCCTGCGCTTCGGCATCCAGCCCTTTCGCACGGCCGAGGTCCTGCTCACCTTGCACAAAAGGCTGCTCGACACGCTCGCCCAGGCGCTGGGTCGGCCGCTGCGTTTCTCCACCCGCCCCACCTACGATGCCTATACCAAGGCGCTCCTGGCCGGTGAATTCGATCTGGCCATCATGCCGCCGCATATCGCCGTCTGGCTCGCCGGGCGCGGCGACTGGGAGCTCGAAGCCAAGTACGAAGTGCGCATGTCGGCGATCCTCGTGGGGCGCAACGCCACGCCCGCGCCCGAAGCCGAGGCCCTGCGCGGACGGCGCATCGCCCTAGGCGACCCGGATTCCATCGTCTCCCTCGTCGCCCGCGAAACCCTAACCCGCCTGGGACTCGTGCCGCAGCGCAACTTTACCCTCGTGCTCACCGCCTCGCACGGTGCCTCGCTGCAGGCGCTCGCCAACGGCAGCGTCGATTACGCCATCGTCGCCAACACGGTCTATGGCCAGTTCCGCGCCAAGTACCCTTCGCTGCAGGCCGTGGCCTTCGGTCCCGACGTGCCGCACCTCATGGCCGCGGCCCGCCGTGCCCTGCCCGAGGCGCTGCGCACGCGCTTTCGCGCCGCGCTCCTCTCGTTCCATGAAACCGAGGCGGGACGCCGCTTCTTCGCGGACACGGGTTACCGCCGCTTCGTCCCCATCACCGAAGCCGACTTCGCCGAGATGGCCCCCTTCCTGCCGGACCTAGATCGACGGTATGCCTCCCCGCCGGAGCTTTCACGATGAACTGGTACCGCCACATCCCCTTCCGCCTCCAGATCCTGCTGGCTGCCGGCGCCGTACTGCTCCTCATCGTCGCCGGCTTCACCTACGCCCATTGGCGTGCGCTCGACGAAGCCCTGTCGCGCGCCGCCGAGCGGGAAGCGCAGCACTACACGCGCCAGCTCGACACCCTCGCCCGTCAGGCGTTGCTCACGCACGACTACGAGCAGTTGCAGGATCGGCTCGAAGCGCTCCTCGCCGGCGAGACCATCGCCTTCGCCGTCGTCCTCGACGAAGACGGCCGACCAGTGGCCACCTACGGCTGGCAAGATTCCACGCAAACCCTCCCTCCCCCAGGCGCGAAACTCGAATGGCATGGACAGCCTGTGCGCGTCTGGCACCACGCCATCGCCAGTACCCTGGGAGGAGAACCCATCTCGTTCGGCAGTCTCGTGCTGGGCATTTCGCTCGCGCCTCTCGAGACAGGCCGAGAGCGGCTCGTCCTCAGTACTGCCTTGCTCCTGCTCTTCTCCCTCGCCTTGGGTGGGCTGCTGCTCGACGGGGTTGCCCGGCGGCTCGGCCAGCGGCTCGCGGCGCTGGCCGAATTGAGTCGCACGCTCGCCGCGGGCGATCTCTCACGCCGCGCCGAGGCAAGCGGCAGCGACGAAGTGAGCGTGCTCGCGCAGAGTCTCAACGCGCTCGCCGACGCCGTAGCCGCAAGGATCGACGAGCTGCGCCACCGCATCGAATACGACGCGCTCACCGGCCTGCACAGCCGAATCTACTTCGACGAAGCGCTCGGCAAACTCCTGCAACAGTACGACGCCGGCCGCGTCTGGGTCTGTGCCATCGATCTCGACCATTTCGCCGCCGTCAATGACAGCTGCGGCCACGAGGCGGGAGACCGTGTCCTGCGCGACGTCGCCCGACTCATGCAGGAAATCATCCCCCCTCGCGTCGAACAGGCCGTGCTCGCCCACCACGACGCCGACGAATTCGCCGCCTGCTGGGTGGGCACGAGCGAAGACGGCCCCAACGAGGCGCTCGCCCGGGAGATCGGCGCCAAGATCCTGGCCCACCCCATCACCGACAACGGCCTCAACCTGACGGTGGCCGCGAGCATCGGACTCGTACGCGCCGACCGCGTCCCCTCCACCGTGGCCGACCTGAAGATCGCCGCCGACATCGCCAGCTACGTCGCCAAGCAGCTCGGCGGCAACCGCGTCGTCAATTACCTCCCCACCCATCCCTGGGTGGAGCGGCGCCGCCGTGAGATCGAGCTGCTGCCGGTGTCCTCAACGCCATCCGCACCGAGGCGTTCGAACCCTGGGTGCAGCGCATCGTTCCCGTGGGCGAAGGCCGGCTGCACGCCGAGATCCTCATGCGGCTGGTCACCGAGCGAGGGGAACGGCTCACGCCGGGCGTATTCCTCTCCGCCGCCGAACGCTTTCAGCTCATGCCGCGCATTGACCGCATCGTGGTGCGCAAGGTGATGGCAGACCTGGGGCGGCGGCTCGCCGAGAATCGCCCGTGGCCGGCCGACGTCATCAGCCTCAACGTCTCGGGGCAGACGCTCTCGGACGAAGGCTGGGTCGAGTACCTCGAAGCCCTGATCCGCGAACACGGCATCCCGCCAGAGCGTCTGGTCTTCGAGATCACCGAGAGCACCGTGATCGAGCAGACGGAAGTGGCGGTGGCCTTCGTCACGCGGATGCGCGGCCTGGGCGCGGCGATCGCGCTCGACGACTTCGGCTCGGGCACATCCTCCTTCGGCTATCTGCGCCGCTTCACCGCCGATTACCTCAAGGCCGACGGTCAGTTCGTGCGCCACGTGCACGAGCGGCGCGAAGACCGGGTGATCGTGCAGACCATGGTGAGCCTGGCGCGGCTCATGCGCATGACCACCATCGCCGAATTCGTGGAAAACGACGCCATCATCGAAACGCTGCGCGAGCTGGGCGTGGACTATCTGCAGGGCTACGCGGTGCACAAACCCCAGCCGCTCTCCGAGCTCTGAAGGGCGGCGTGAATGACCTACGGCGCCAGACGCTGGCGAACCCACCCCCCGGCGCCGTCGGGGCGGTAGGCGATGCGATCGTGCAGGCGCGAGGGCCGTCCCTGCCAGAATTCCCAATACTCCGGAATCAGCCGAAAACCGCCCCAATGCGGCGGGCGCGGCGGATTGAGGCCGAACTTGAGCCCGTAGCGGGCGGCTCGCTCCACGATCTCGGTGCGCGAGGCGATCGGTTGGCTCTGTTCGCTCGCCCAGGCGCCGAGGCGAGCCGCCAGGGGGCGCTGGGCGAAGTAGGCGTCCGACTCCTCGGGCGAGACCTTCTCGACCCGACCCTCGATGCGCACCACCCGTTCCAGATCGGGCCAGAAGAACTGCAGGGCGGCGAAGGGATGGTGCTCCAGCTCGCGCCCCTTGCGGCTGAGATAGTTCGTGTACCACACGAGGCCGCGCTCGTCGGCCTCCTTGAGGAGCACGGGGCGCGTCGACGGGCGGCAGCGCTCATCTACCGTGGCCACGGTCATGGCATTCGGCTCCGGCACGCCGGCGTCGATCGCCTCCTCGAGCCAGGCGCGAAACTGCATCAAGGGATCCGGATGGATGCGATCCTCGTCGAGCGTATCGCGGTCGTGTTCGCGGCGCACGTGGCGCAGATCGATGC
Source organism: Tepidiphilus sp. HLB4 (assembly GCF_054823945.1). Taxonomy (NCBI): domain Bacteria; kingdom Pseudomonadati; phylum Pseudomonadota; class Hydrogenophilia; order Hydrogenophilales; family Hydrogenophilaceae; genus Tepidiphilus; species Tepidiphilus sp. HLB4. The sequence continues at coordinate 16,580 of NZ_JSYB01000093.1, forward strand.
GCGTCATGGTGTTTCCCTTTAGAACGGCAGCCGGCGCAGCTGCACGGCCTCGGCCACGTGCACCGGCTCGATCGTCTCATGGCCCGCCAGGTCGGCGATGGTGCGCGCGAGCCGCAGGATGCGGTGGTAGGCCCGCGCCGAGAGATCGAGCCGCGCCATCGCCCGCCCGAGCAAGGCCAGCGCCGGCTCGCCCGCCCTGCCGTGCGTTTCCAGTTCGCTGCCGGAGAGGCGCGCATTCTCCTTGCCTTGGCGCGCCAGTTGCCGCTCACGCGCTGCGAGCACCCGAGCGCGCACTTGCGCCGAAGACTCCCCCGGCGCGGCCGCGGCGAGCGTCTCCGGCAGCAGGCGCGGCACTTCCACCCACAGGTCGATGCGGTCGAGCAGGGGCCCGGAGAGCTTGGCGTGGTAGCGCTCGATCTGCGCCGGCGTGCAGCGGCAGCGCCCGGACGGATCGCCCAGGTAGCCGCAGGGGCAAGGGTTCATCGCTGCCACCAGCTGGAAACGCGCCGGGTATTCCACCCGCTCCTTCACCCGCGCCACCGCCACCCGCCCCGTCTCGAGCGGCTCGCGCAACGCCTCCAGCACCCGGCGCTCGAATTCCGGCAATTCGTCGAGAAAGAGCACGCCGCCGTGCGCGAGCGAGATCTCGCCGGGGCGCACCGCCCCGCCGCCGCCCACACCGCCCACGATGGCCGCGGGCGAGGCGCTGTGGTGCGGTGCGCGAAAGGGGCGCACGCGCCAGTGCTGCGGCGTAAAGCGCCCATCGCTCGACCACACCGCCGCGGTTTCGATCGCCTCTTCTTCCGTCATCGGCGGCAAGAGCCCCGGCAGGCGCTGCGCCAGCATCGACTTGCCCGTGCCCGGCGGCCCATAGAGGAGCAGGGAATGACCGCCGGCCGCGGCGATCTCCAGCGCCCGTCGCGCCCCTGCCTGCCCCTTGACTTCGGCAAGGTCCGGCCAGACAGGGCTTGCGGCCTCTTCCATCGGCGCAGGCGGCGCCGGCTCGCGCTCGCCGCGCAGCCAGGCGACGAGCTCGGCAAGCGACGCCACCGCCACCGTCTGCGCCCCCACGCGCAACGCCTCATGGGCGTTCGCCCGCGGCACCACCACGCGCCTTCCCTCGCGCCGCGCCGCCAGGGCCGCGGCAAGCACGCCGCGCACCGGCCGCACGCTCGCGTCCAGCCCCAGTTCGCCGTGGAATTCGTGATCGGCGAGCACCGACGGCGGCACCTGGCCGCTTGCCGCGAGCAGGCCCACGGCGATGGGCAGGTCGAAGCGTCCGCCGCTCTTGGGCAGATCGGCCGGGGCGAGATTGACCGTGATGCGCCGCGGCGGAAACTCCAGCCCGGCGGTGAGGATCGCCGCGCGCACCCGCTCCCGCGCCTCGCGCACCTCGGCATCGGGCAGACCCACCAGGTTGAACGCGGGCAGCCCATTGGCCAGATGCACCTCCACCGCCACCCGCGCCGTGTCGACGCCGGTGGCCGCGCGCGTGAGCACCGTGGCGAGGTTCATCCCCAGACGATCAGGCAGTGGTTTTTCTTGCCGCGCTGCAGCACCGTGTAGCGTCCGAAGCGCCGGTCGGCGTCACCGATCACCGCGTCCAGCGCCGTGACCTTCACGCCATTGACCGCCACCGCGCCGCTGCTGATGAAGGTGCGCGCCTCGCTCTTCGACTTCGCCAGCCCCGCGGCCACCAGCGCATCCACCAGGCCGCTTTGCTCGCGCGACAGGGCCACGCTGGGCATGCCGTCCAGCGCAAGCTGCGCATAGTCTTCTTCCGTGAGCGCTTCGAGCGAGCCGGAGAAGAGCGCCGCGCTGATGCGCTCGGCCGCACGCAGGGCCTCGGGCCCGTGCACCAGCCGCGTCACTTCCTCGGCGAGCAGGCGCTGCGCCTGAGGCCGCTCGCGCTGCCGGTCCTCCTCCTCGATCGCCGCGATCGCCTCGACCGAAAGGAAGGTGAAGTAGCGCAGGAACTTGTAGACGTCGGCGTCGGCCGTATTGAGCCAGAACTGATAGAACTTGTAGGGCGAGGTCTTGCGCGGGTCGAGCCACACCGCGCCGGATTCGGTCTTGCCGAACTTCGTGCCGTCGGCCTTGGTCACCAGCGGCAGCGTCAGTCCATAGACTTCGGCGCGGCACAGACGCCGCACCAGGTCGATGCCGGCGGTGATGTTGCCCCACTGATCCGAGCCGCCGATCTGCAAGAGGCAGCCGTGGCGGCGGTAGAGTTCGACGAAATCGTAGGCCTGCAGCAGGCTGTAGGCGAACTCGGTGAAGGAGATGCCCACCTCGTCGCGCGCCAGGCGCTGCTGCACCGCCTCCTTCTTGATCATGGCGTTCACCGAGAAGTGCTTGCCGACCTCGCGCAGGAAGTCGAGCACGTTCATGCGGCCGAACCAGTCGTAGTTGTTCGCCAGGATCGCGGGGTTGCCCCCCTCGAAGGAAAGGAAGGGCTCGAGCTGGTGCTGGATGCGCTCGCTCCACTGCGCCACCACGTCGAGCGAATTGAGCTTGCGTTCGTTGGCCTTGAAGCTCGGGTCGCCGATCATGCCGGTCGCCCCGCCCACCAGGGCGATCGGCCGGTGCCCCGCCTGCTGGAAGCGGCGCAGCACCAGCACCGGCACGAGGTGCCCCAGATGCAGGCTGTCGGCGGTAGGGTCGAAACCGCAGTAGAGCGTGATCCGCCCTTCCTGCAGGCGCTGCTGCAGCGCCGGGAAATCGGTCGTCTGCGCGATCAGGCCGCGCGCGCGCAAATCCTCCAATACGTCCATCCGTCTACGTCCTCGTCGCCGGCAGGACGATTCGCCCCGCCCCGTTCATGGGAAAGACCCGATTTTCCCACGAAAGCGCGGCGAAGGGCGAAACTTGCCCCTCAGCCGCGGCGCAGCTGGGCGATCAGCCGGTCGACTTCCTTGAGCGCCGCCTCGTGGCTGCCCGTGAGCGAGGCGGAAGTGAGGTAGCGCCCCCCTACTGCCAGGGTCGGCACCCCGTCGATTTTGTAGGCGCGGGCGCGCGCATCGGATTCCTTCACGCGCGTCTCCACGCCGAAAGAAGTCCAGGCGTCATAGACCGCCTTGCCGTCGCCGCCGTTTTCCTGCACCCAGGCGCGCGCGCCGTCGCGGTCGTAGACGAGACGACGCTCGTCCTGCACCGCCGCGAAGATCTTCGGATGCAGCGCCTCGAGCTGCCCCGTCGCCTCGAGCGAGAAATACAGCCGCGCCAGGCCCGCGAGCGCTCCCTGCCCCCAGATCACGGGCGAGCGATGAAACGCCACGTCTCCGCCCAAAGTCTTCTTCCATCCTTCCACCAGCGGATCGAGATGGCGGCAATGCGGGCAGCCGTAGTGGAAGAACTCGATCACCTCGATCTTGCCGGCAAGGGTGGGCTGAGCCGGGGAGAGCTCCACGAAGGTCTTGCCCTCCTGGGCCCGGGCGGCGCTGCCGACCCCGGCCAAGGCGAACAGGCCCAGAGCCTGCAGAAACCGCCTACGGTCGATACTTTCTTTCTTCATCGTCCTCGTCGCTCCTCATTTGACCAGCGTCGGGGCATAACCCGCCGCCAACAGCCGGGCCCGCGCCGCCTGCGCCTCATCCTGACTGCGGTAGGGGCCGGCGCGCACCCGGTAGAGCGTACGACCATCGGGCATCCTGGCCGGTTCCACCGTAGAGGTGATACCAGCCATCGCCAGCTCGGCGCGCACGCGACTCGCCTCTTTCTCGGTGGCGAAAGCCCCTATCTGCCAGTAGAGCCGCTCCGTGCCTTGCGGTTTCGGCGGCTCAGGCGCGATGGCGGCGACCTGCGGCGTCACCGGAGGCGTCGGCACCACGGTGGCCGGCTGCGGCGGCGTTTTGGTTTCGGCCGCCTTCGGCGGTTCGGCGGGTTTCTGGGTTTTCCCGTCGTTGCCGTTCCACCCTTCGGGCAAGACTTTGTAGAAATCGAACTTCGTCTCGGCCGGCGTCGTGCCCGCCGGGGTTCCCTGGTTTTTTTCCGCCGACGTCTGGCCGGGGAACGGGGCATTGCGGGTAAACCACCACGCGATCCCGAAAGCGAGAATCGCGCCCAGCGCCAAACCGAGGAGGATACCGAGCAGCGTCCCGCCCTCCTCTTTTCCTCCTCTACGGCGAAACCGCGGCATCCCCATCATCTTCCCCTCACATCGACTCCGGCGCCGAAACCCCCAGCAGCCCCAATCCCGTGGCGAGCACCGTCTTCACCGCCGCCGCGAGCGCCAGCCGCGCCAGGCGCAGCGGCTCTTCTTCCACCAGGATGCGCTCGACGTTGTACCAGGCGTGGAAGTCGGCCGCCAGATCCTTCAGATAGAACGCGATGTGATGCGGCGCACGCTCGGCAGCCGCCGCCTGCACCACTTCGGGGAAGGCCTGAAGGCGCACGCACAGCGCGAGCGCCGGTTCGCTCGTGAGCAGCGACGCGTCGGCCTCGCACAGATCCTCCATCGCCCCGCCCCACTCGCGCAGCACCGAGCAGATGCGCGCGTGCGCATACTGGACGTAATAGACCGGGTTCTCGTTCGACTGCTTCTTGGCCAGATCGAGGTCGAAATCGAGGTGCTGGTCGCACTTGCGCAACACGTAGAAGAAGCGGCAGGCGTCGTTACCCACCTCGGCGCGCAACTGGCGCAGCGTGACGAACTCGCCGGCGCGCGTCGACATCGACACTTTCTCGCCATTGCGGTAGAGCACGGCGAACTGCACCAGCGCCACCTCGAACTTCTCCGGATCGAGCCCCAGCGCCTGGATCGCCGCGCGCACGCGCGGGATGTAGCCGTGGTGATCCGCCCCCCAGATGTCGATCATCAGATCGTAGCCGCGTTCGTACTTGTTCCAATGGTACGCGATGTCGGAGGCGAAATAGGTGTAACTACCGTTTTCACGGCGCACCACGCGATCCTTGTCGTCGCCGAAGTCGGTGGAGCGAAACCACCAGGCGCCGTCCTGCTCGTAGAGATAGCCGCGCTGCTTCAGGGTCTCCACCGCGCGCTCGACCATCCCCGTGTCGTAGAGGCTCTTCTCCGAGAACCAGCGGTCGAACCGCACCCCGAACTCGGCCAGATCGTCACGGCAGTCGCCCAACTGCTCGGCGAGCGCGAACTCGTGGATCCAGGCGTAATCCTCGCCCAACAGGCGCTTGGCGTTGGCGATGAGCTGATCGAGGTGCCGCTCGCGCTGCTCCACGGCCTGCGGGTCGGTGCGCTCGGGATCGGGTTCGCCCGGCGTACCCGCCAGCACGTCCTCGGCGCGCACCCTGGCGAAGCGATCGCCATGGCGCTCGGCAATGGTGGCTGCCATGTCGATGACGTAGCGCCCCTGATAGGCGTTGCTCGGGAAGGGGACGCGGATGCCGAAACGCTCGAGATAGCGCAGCCAGGTGGAGAGCGCGAGGATGTCCATCTGCCGGCCGGCGTCGTTCACGTAGTACTCGCGCTCGACGGTGTGGCCAGCAAAGGCGAGCACGTCCGAGAGCGCCGCCCCGTAGGCCGCCCCGCGCCCGTGGCCGACGTGCAGCGGCCCCGTGGGGTTGGCCGAGACGAATTCCACCAGGATGCGCCGCCCGGTGGATTCCCCCGCCCCGTAGCGCACCCCGCGCGCGAGCACCTGCGGCACCACTGCGTTCTTCGCCGCCGGCGCGAGCGTGAAATTGATGAAGCCGGGACCGGCCACCTCCACCTTGGCTACCCAAGGGTGCGGCGTGATCTCACGAACGATCTCCTGGGCGAGCTCGCGCGGATTGCGCTTGATCTGGCGGGCGAACTGCAAGGCAATGTTGCTTGCCCAGTCGCCATGGCTCGCCACTTTCGGACGCTCGAGCGTGAGCGGCAGATGGGCGTACTGCGGCAACACCGCCATCAGCGCCTGGCGCAGCAGCGCGGCCAGCAGCACTTTGGGATCGGATACAGGCAAGGCGGAGGGATCTTGGCTCATCATGACTCGGTTCTGCGATCGTCAAACTGCAATTATAGCCCTCCCCTCTGCCCGAAACGTGCCGATTTGCGCTAATCTTGGACGTTGGCCAACCCGTGGAACGTCGCCGCCGTGCGCCTGCTGCGCCTGACCCGCATCTTCTGGATCGTCTATGCCTACGCGCTCGACGAGATCGTTGCCCAAGCCGACACTTCGGGGCGTTTGACGCGCTGGTGGCGCCGGCTCTTCTTCTGGCGGCGCAGCGCCGTACCCCGCGGCGTGCGCCTGCGCCGGGCACTCGAATCGCTCGGGCCGATCTTCGTCAAGTTCGGCCAGATGCTCTCCACCCGCCGCGACCTCATCCCGCCCGACATCGCCGACGAGCTCGCCCTCCTGCAGGATCGCGTCCCCCCCTTCCCCAGCGAGCAGGCGCGGGCGCTGCTGGAAGCGCACTACGGCAAGCCGCTCGAATCCGTGTTCGCCCGCTTCGAGCGCGACCCCGTGGCCTCGGCCTCGGTGGCGCAGGTGCACTTCGCCGAACTCTTCGACGGCACGCAGGTGGCCGTCAAGATCCTGCGCCCGGGCATCGCCCCGGTGATCGAGCACGACCTCGCGCTCATGGACACCGCCGCGCGGCTCCTCGAAGCGCTGTGGCCCGAGAGCCGGCGGCTCAAGCCGCGCGAAGTGGTGGCGGAATTCGCCAAATCGCTGCACGACGAGCTCGACCTCATCCGCGAGGCAGCCAACTGCTCACAGCTGCGGCGCAACTTCGCCGGCAGCGACATGCTGCTCGTGCCCGAAGTCTATTGGGACTATTGCGGGCGCGAAGTGATGGTGATGCAGCGCATGGTCGGCACTCCCATCTCCCAGATCGAGACGCTGCGCGCCAAGGGGATCGACCTCAAGCGCCTCTCGGCCATGGGCGTGGAGATCTTCTTCACCCAGGTCTTCCGCGACGGATTCTTCCACGCCGACATGCACCCCGGCAACATCCTCGTGGCCGACGACGGCCGCTACATCGCGCTCGATTTCGGCATCGTCGGCACCCTCGCCGACGAAGACAAGAACTACCTCGCGCAGAACTTCCTCGCCTTCTTCAAGCGCGACTACCGGCGCGTGGCCATCGCTCACCTCGAGGCCGGCTGGGTGCCGCCGCACGTGCGCGTCGACGAATTCGAGGGCGCGATCCGCGCCGTGTGCGAACCCATCTTCGACCGTCCGCTCAAGGACATCTCCTTTGGCAAGACACTGCTGCGCCTCTTCCAGACCGCCCGGCGCTTCGAGATGGAAGTGCAGCCCCAGCTCGTGCTGCTGCAAAAGACGCTGCTGAACATCGAAGGTCTGGGCCGCCAGCTCGACCCCGAGCTCGACCTGTGGCAGACCGCCAAGCCTTTTCTTGAGCGCTGGATGAGCGAGCAGGTCGGCTGGCGCGCGCTACGCCGCCAGCTCGAAGAAGAAGCCCCCCAATGGGCGAAGATCCTGCCGCAGCTGCCGCGCCTCATGCACCGCGACCTCAGCGAGCGGCTCGCCGAGCGCGAGCGGGAAAAACTGCGCCAGCGAAGCGCCAGACGCGAAGCCGCCGGACGCCGCCACGAGCGGCTGCTATGGGTACTGCTAGGGGTGGCGGCGTTCGCGGCGGGGTGGTGGTTGAAGGGGTGAATCTGGCGTTTCTCGGGTGGGTTTTCCGGCTATAGTGGTCCCCGAAAGAGATCGCCATCAGCATGGTCAGGCGGCTGCCGACGTCGAACAGGCCCGGCACCAAGGTGGTCAGTAGCGGGGTCATACCATGCCCTCCACGAATTCGGCCATGCGGTTCATCCAGCCAGCGGCGAACGCCGACTGCTTGGGATCATTGGTGATCAGCCGCCCGAGATGGCGCAGACGCTGGCCCAGCACCTTGGCGTAGAGCGCCCTTGGGTCGGCTTGTGCGAGTGCGGCGCGGGTCTTGGGACCGATGACGCCATCGGCGGCGACGCCCAGTGCGGTTTGCAGCCACTGCACCGCGCGCTTCGGCCCGGAATGCACGGCGGAATCGACTATGAGGCGCAGCAGCGCCGCATCGGTGATGGCCTCGAAGCCAGGATCGGTGAGGTACTGCTGGCGGTAGATGGCACGCGCCTCGGGCTCGGTGAGCGCCTTCACCTCAGCGGCGGTGGCCGGGCGACCCAGCTTGCGCCATGCCCCCAGCGTCTGCGCCGTGATGCCGAAGTTCGTCGGCCCGCCCCGGTCGGCCGGGTGATTCACGTAGCCGCCTTCGCGGCGGATGATTTCGTCGAGGATCGTGTCGATGGCGTTCATGGCCGCTCCTTGGTGCTGGCGTTGTCGAGGCGCACTTGTGCGCCCAGCGCTCGAACTGGTACAGCGCACGGCTACCCATATGGCCGGAGATGCCCACCAGCGCGGCCGAGACGAGCACATCGATCTCGGCGTGGATGTCCTTCAGTGGATCGGGAACACGTAGTCGTCGGTGCTGGTGGTATCCCACATCAAGGTTCATCCCCGCGCACGCGGGGAACACGCGCGGGGGCCGAGCGCATGGCTACAGGGGACTTCTTGCGGTTTGTAAAGATCGCGGCGCAAAAGCTCAAAAGCGCCGCTGGATAAAGCCGGCGGCAACCCCAACGGCTGCCGGCACGAGCAAAACGAGCGCGATGCAGGCGGCGATGAGGCCCCACCACGGCAGCAGCGGCGCGAGCAAGCAAGCGATGGCTGCGATGAGGAGCGCGGCGGCGATGGCAAGCACAGTATCCATGAGGCCATAGTATGGCGCAAGATTTGCGGTTCATCCCCGCGCACGCGGGGGAGGCGGCGTAACCGAGATCGCCGCCGCTGACCGCACGGGTCGATCCCCGCGCACGCGGGGGAGGCTAGGTGGGCCAGCAGCTCCGGCCCCATATCCCGGGTCGATCCCCGCGCACGCGGGGGAGGCAGCTCGCCCTGGTCGCCGTCTTCAAGAATGCTGGGTCGATCCCCGCGCACGCGGGGGAGGCTTCGACGCTGGAACTCCACGGGCCACCAAGTAGGGTCGATCCCCGCGCACGCGGGGGAGGCCCAGCCATTCAATGCCGTCTGCGTCCCGGCATGGGTCGATCCCCGCGCACGCGGGGGAGGCTCCAGATGCAGCTTTACATGCACGGCACCAAAAGGTCGATCCCCGCGCACGCGGGGGAGGCCAGAAGCCTTACCACCGCTTCACTGGCGTGGAGGGTCGATCCCCGCGCACGCGGGGGAG
>NZ_JSYB01000093.1:25742-25861 GCF_054823945.1 Tepidiphilus sp. HLB4
CGGTCCTTGAACAACACCTCGGCCGTCAGGGGTCGATCCCCGCGCACGCGGGGGAGGCGGACGGAGTGTTTGCTGACCTGGAAGGCATCGGGGTCGATCCCCGCGCACGCGGGGGAGGC
>NZ_JSYB01000094.1:0-76893 GCF_054823945.1 Tepidiphilus sp. HLB4
ACGAGGTTTGTCCGGTTTTCATTAGGTATGTGTCAGGTCCCGGACAATTACGTGGTGTTTTTATGAAAAGTTCCGGTTTTTCCGCGTACTATCTTTTCATGGCCTCGATGGGCGGGACATGTCCCAGGGCCTTCTGGGGAAGGGGTGATTGTGCCGCCACGTAGCGCTGAATCGTCGCCTCCAGCGCTTCGTGACGGTCGAACCGTTGAGGAAGAGGGCGGCATAAAGCCTCGGAAACCGCTTTCCATAACGCCCTGATACCACGACAACCCCCTCTCCTCCCTAGAGCTTGCGAATAAACCTGCTGCGCGGCCCGATTGCTCTTCGTTGCGCGGAGCTCGCTCCTCGCCTATCTTCGGGATATGTCTCGTCGCTGCGCTCCGGGCGCCTCGCACTCGAACCGCTCGCGACGGTTTCTTCGCCAGCGCTCAAACCGCCTTGCGCCGGAACACCGGTCGATCCGGGCTCGAGGCCGCAGGATCGTAGGCGTAGCCCTCGAGCGAGAAGCCGAGCAGATCCTCCACCTGCTCCGCCCTTTTCAGGGCCGCATGGCGCGCCATCAGCCCGCGGGCGCGCTTGGCATAGAAGCTGATGATCTTGAAGCGCCCACCCTTCCAGTCCTCGAACACGGGGCTCACCACCCGTGCCCCTAGTGCCGCGACGTCGACTGCCTTGAAGTATTCTTCCGAGGCGAGATTGACGAGCACGGGCACGCGCCCAGCCGCCGCCTGCGCCTCGAGCAGCCGCCGCAGGGCCGCCGTCACCGTCTCCCGCCAGTAGGCATAGAGATCGCGCCCGAGCGGATTCTCCAGCCGCGTTCCCATCTCCAGCCGATGCGGCAGGATGCGGTCGAGCGGGCGCAGCACGCCGTAGAGCCCCGAGAGGATACGCAGATTCTCCTGCAGCCAGGCGATCGCCGCCGGGGGCAGGCTCGCCGCCTCCAGCCCCTCATAGACATCGCCCGCGTAGGCGAAGAGCGCCGCCTTCGCCGCGTCGGGCGTATGCTCGGGCGACCAGGCCGCATAGCGTCCCACGTTCAGGGCCGCGAGCTTGTCCGACAAATCCATCAGCTCCTGCAGCTCGGCCGGCGTCAACCGCCGCAACCGCCCGACAAGCTCCTGCGCCCGATCGAGAAAATCGGGCAGTGTCGTCTCCGCCACGGGGGCGGGCGTATCGAAGTCCATCGCTTTGGCCGGGGAGATCACGAATATCATGAGACGACTCCTTTCTTGGCTTGGCAAAGCCGCTGCCGCACCGCCTCGAACAGACACACCGCCACCGCTGCGGCGACGTTGAGCGACTCCATCGCCCCTGGCATGGGGATGCGCACGCAGGCATCCGCCACGGCCAACCACTCGGGACGCACCCCGGCCCCTTCCGCACCGAAAAGCCACAGCGCCGGCGCTTTCAGACCGAGCGCGTAGAGCGGCACGGCATCGGCAGCGAGCGCCGTCGCGAAGACGCGACCGCGGCGCGCGGCGAACCAGGGCGCGGGATCGTCGATCGAGGCAAGGGGTAGCACGAAGTGCGCTCCCATCGCCGCGCGCAACACCTTGGGCGCCCAAGGATCGGCGCAACCCGGTGCGAGCAGCACCGCGCCCACGCCCGCGGCGGCGGCGGTGCGCAGGATCGCGCCGACGTTGCCCGGCTCCTGCACCCCATCGAGCAGCACGAGATCGCGCCCGGCGAGTTCTTCCGGCGTGACTTCCAGTGTACGGCGTGCGAACCGCGCCACGATGCCAGACGGCGTCTCGGTGGCGGCAAGCGCGCGAAAAACCGGGGCAGAGACGCGAACACGCGCGCACGTGGGCGGCAGCGCCTCGAGCACGGCCGCGAAACGCGCTTCCCGCCCCTCCTCGACGAACACCGCCTCCGGCATCCAGCCGGCCTGCAGCGCCGCGGTGAGCAGGTGATCACCCTCGAGCACGAGCCACGGCTCGCGCCTGCGAAAGGGCGCCTCGTTCAGCCAGCGCCGGATCGCGCGCACCTGCGGGTTGTCGCGCGAACGGATCTCCTGCCAGGCGCTCATCGCACGCTTTCCTCGATCGCCGCGCGCACCGGGGCGAAACTGCGACGATGCTCGGGACAGGGACCGAGCCGCGCGAGCGCCGCCAGATGCGCGGCCGTGCCATAGCCCTTGTGCCGGGCAAAGCCATACCCGGGATGGCGGGCTTCCAACGCCACGAGCCGCGCGTCGCGATGCGTCTTGGCAAGGATAGAGGCAGCCATGATGGCCGGTTCGAGGGCGTCGCCGCCGATGATCGTGCGCACCGGCACCTCCAGCGCCGGCGCCTGGTTGCCATCGACGAGCACCTCGTCGGGCATCACGGGCAATGCCGCCACGGCGCGCGCCATCGCCCGCAGCGTCGCCCGCAGGATGTTCCATTCATCGATCTCCGCGGCCGACGCTTCGGCCACCGCCCAGGCGAGCGCCGTGGCGCGGATCTCGGCGGCGAGCCGTTCGCGCCGACGCGGGCTCAGTTTCTTCGAATCGTTCAGCCCCGATAGCGGCGTGTTCGGCGGCAGGATCACCGCCGCGGCCACCACCGGCCCGGCGAGCGGTCCGCGCCCCGCCTCATCCACCCCGCAGATGAGCCTCGACATCGTCTATCCCCTCCCGAGTCTCGGGCCGAAGCGCGTCAGGATCGCCTCGCGCGCGCGCTGGGCGGTGTCCTGACGCAGCATGAGGTGCAGTTCGGTGAAGCGCTCGGCGAGCCGCGCGCATGCCGGCGCGTCTTCGAACCAGCGCAACACCGCCGCGGCCAGATCGGCGGGATTCGCTTCGTCCTGCAGCAGCTCTGGCACCACCGTCTCGCACAGCAGGATGTTGGGCAAACCCACCCATGGCAGATAGGCCATGCGCCGCAGCAGGCGATATTGCCACGGATTCATGCGGTAGGCGATCACCATCGGGCGCTTGAGCAGCGCCGCTTCCAGAGTGGCCGTGCCGCTGGCGAGCAGCACCACGTCGGCCGCCGTCATCGCCTCGTGCGCCCGGCGCGGCAGCACGTGCACCCCGAGCTCGGGCGCCTCGGCCAAGGCTTCGGCCACGAGGGCATCGCCCAAGGCGTTGGCCGTGGGCAAGAGCAGCACCAGATCGGGCAGCGCCTGCCGCAGGCGCGCCGCCGCGGCGAGAAAGACCGGCAAGAGGTGCCTCAACTCCCCCTCGCGGCTGCCTGGCAGCAGCGCCAGCACCGGCGCCTGCGGTGCGATTCCCAGCGCGGCCCGGGCCCCCGCCTGGTCCGGTGCGAGCGGCAGCCGGTCGGCAAGCGGATGGCCGACGAAGCGCGCTTCGATCCCGGCCTCGGCATAGAGCGCTGGCTCGAAAGGAAAAAGGCACAGCATCAGATCGACCGCGCGGGCGATCGTCTTCACTCGCCGGCGGCGCCAGGCCCAGATCGAGGGGCTGACGAAGTGCACCGTGCCGATACCGGCGCGTTTGAGCTGCGCCTCGAGCCCGAGGTTGAAATCCGGCGCGTCGATGCCGATGAAGAGATCCACCGGCGGCGCCGCGAGCGCGTGCACGAGCGCGCGGCGAAAGCGCGCGAGCCGAGGATAGCGCTTGAGCGCATCGACGAATCCGTGCACCGCCAGGGGCTCGTAGGACCAACGCGCATCGAACCCCTGGGCCTGCATCGCCTCGCCGCCCACGCCCCAGAAACGAACCCCGGGCAGCGCCAGGCGCAAACCCTCGAGGAGCAGCCCGCCCAAGAGATCGCCCGAAGCCTCACCGGCCACGAGCGCGACCGAAGGCGTTTCAGCGGACGATGCCACGGCCCGGTTGTGCGAGGAAGTCGATGAGCGGTTGCAGCTCCGGCTGCTCGACGGCCAGTTCCGCGATGCGCTCGCGCGCCTCGGCCAAAGTAAGCCCGCTGCGATAGAGGAGCTTGTAGGCGCGCCGGATGGCGGCGATCGCCTCGGGCGAAAACCCCCGACGACGCAACCCCTCGGCGTTGATGCCGTGTGGCGCGGCCGGGTTGCCCGCCACCGTCACGTAGGGCGGAAGATCTTGCAGCAGCACCGTGCCCACGCCGCAAAAGCTGTGCGCCCCCACGCGCACGAACTGGTGCACGCCGGTGAATCCGCCGAGGATCGCCCAGTCCCCCACGACGACGTGGCCCGCGAGCGTAGCGTTGTTGGCGAAAATGGTGTGATTACCCACCGTGCAGTCGTGCGCCACGTGCACGTAGGCCATGATCCAGTTGTCGTCGCCCACGCGCGTCTCGCCGCCGCCCTGCACCGTGCCGACGTTGAAGGAACAATACTCGCGGATGGTGTTGCGATGCCCGATCGTCAGACGCGTGGGCTCCCCCGCGTACTTCATATCCTGCGGCACCTGCCCCAGCGAGCAGAAAGGAAAGACGTGGTTGTCCTCCCCCAGCGCCGTGTGCCCCTCGAGCACGCAGTGCGCCTCGATCCGCGTGCGCGCGCCGATCTTCACGTGCGGACCGATCACGCAGTAAGGGCCGATCTTCACCCCCTCGGCCAGCTCCGCGCCGGCAGCGACGATCGCGCTCGGGTGGATGTCGACCGTGCTCATTTCAGCCCTTTGAGCGCGCACATGAGCTGCGCCTGGGCCGCCACCTCTTCACCGACGCGGGCCGTGGCGGAATACTTCGAGATGCCGCGCACGTTGCGCAGCAGCTCCACTTCCAGCAGCAGCTGATCCCCCGGCACCACCGGGCGGCGGAACCGCGCCTCGTCGATGCCGGCAAAATAGACGATGGAATCGGCATCGGGGCGCGTGCCCATGGTCTCGAAGGAGAGCACGGCCGCGGCCTGGGCGAGCGCTTCCAGGATCAGCACGCCCGGCATCACCGGCGCATGCGGGAAGTGTCCGGGGAAAAACGGCTCGTTGATGGTGACGTTCTTCAACGCCAGGATGCGCTTGCCCACTTCCATCTCGAGGACGCGGTCGACGAGAAGGAACGGATAGCGGTGCGGCAGATACTGCAGGATCTGTTCGATGTTCATCATGTCGCAGGGCTCGCGGCAGGAAATCGGGAAAGCGACGAGGATCAGTCCTCGTCGGCGAGTTCGGCCAGGCGCTTTTCCAGGCGGCGGATGCGCTCGGCCATCGCGTCGAGATGGCGCAGGTGGGCGAAGTTGCGCCGCCACTCCTCATAGGGCTGCAGCGGGATGCCAGCGCCATAGACGCCTGGCCTGGTGATGGGCTTCATCACGCCGGAACCGGCCATGATGGTCACGTCGTCGCAGATCTCCACGTGCCCGGCAATGCCGACCTGCCCGCCCAGGCGGCAGCGGCGCCCGATGCGGGTGCTGCCGCCCACGCCGACGCAGCCGGCCATGGCCGTGTGCGCCCCGACGTGGCAGTTGTGCCCGATCTGGATTTGGTTGTCGAGGATCACGCCCTCCTCGATCACCGTATCTTCGAGCGCGCCGCGGTCGATCGAGGTGTTCGCCCCGATCTCCACGTCATCGCCGATCACCACGCGGCCCAGTTGCGGGATCTTCACCCAGCGCTCTTCCCCACCGTCCCAGGCGAAGCCGAAGCCGTCGGCGCCGATCACCGCCCCGGAATGGATGCGCACACGCGCGCCGATCACACATCCGGGGTAAATCGTGACGTTGGCGGCGATGCGGCATTCCGGTCCGACGCTGCTACCGGCGCCGATCACGCTGCCCGCGCCGATCACCGTGCCTGCTCCGACCCGCGCCCCGGCTTCCACCACCGCGTTGGGCCCGATGGCGCAGCTCGGATCGACCTCACCCAGCACCACCGCGCTGGGATGCACCCCTGGGCACACCTCGGGTTCGGGGTGCAGCCACTGCGCTGCCTTGGCATAGAGCAGGTAAGGATCGGGCGCCAGCACCAAGGCAAGGTGGGGCGGCGCGCGATCGGCGAATTTCGGCGCGAGGATCACGGCGCTCGCGCGGCACTGCGGCAGGCGCGCGAGATACTTCGGCTGTGCCACGAAGGTGAGATCGCCCGGCTGCGCCGATTCGAGCGAGGCGACGCGGCGCAGCACGAGCGCGGGATCGCCGCGCACCTCGACGCCGAAGCGCTCGGCGAGCGCCCCTAGCGTACGCTCAGCCATCACTGCCCCGCCGACTCGAGCGCTTTGATGACCTGGTCGGTAATGTCGATGCGCGGGCTAGCGTAGACCGCGTCCTGCAACACGAGGTCGTATTTGCCGTCTTCCGCGACTTTCTTGATCGCCTTGTTGGCCTGGTCGAGCACGCGCGCGAGCTCCTCGTTGCGCCGCTGGTTGAGATCCTCACGGAATTCACGCTGCTTGCGCTGGAAGTCGCGACTCATCTCGGCAAACGCCCGTTCCTTGCGGCTGCGTTCGCTCTCGTTCATCGACGAGCCCTTGCGCTCCAATTCCTGCTGCAGCGCCTGCAGCTCGTCGGCCATGCGCTTCAACTCCCGGTCGCGCGGCTCGAACTCCTTCTCCAGGCGTTTTTGCGCCGCCACCGCCGGCGGAGCCTCGCGCATCAGGCGCTCCGAATTGACGAACCCGATCTTGGCCTCCGCCCAGGCCATCGCGCTCGTCAGGCCCAGCGACAACGCCACCAACACCGCCACGGATTTTCTCTTCACGCTGACCTCTCTCGTCGTCATTGCACAACCCACCTTCCGGCATCCTCACACCGACGCCGGAAAAACCGGGACATAGGCTCAGAACATGGTCCCAAACTGGAATTGGAAGTTCTGCGTATCGTCTTTGTAATTGGAACCTCCGACGTCCTTGCGCAGCGGCACCGCGAAGCTGAATTTCAGCGGCCCCAGCGGCGAAGACCAGGAGAAACCGACCCCCGTACTCACGCGCATGTCGTTGAGCTGGATGGGATCGTCCTGATCCCACACATAGCCCGAATCGACGAAGACCGACATGCGGAAGGTCTTGTCCATCCCCATGCCTGGCAAGGGGAAATAGTACTCGGCGTTGAGCACGATCTTGCGCGTGCCGCCGTAGGCGTCGTCGTTCTCGTCCTTGCGCCCGAGGCTACCGGCCTCGAACCCTCGCACGGAACCGATGCCGCCCACGTAGTAGTTGCGGAAGAAGGGGACGTCTTTGTCGCCGTAGGACTCGATCCAGCCGATGTCGCCGTTCAACATGAGCGCCTGGCGCTCGGTGATCGGGATCCACCATTGATGCTGGTAGGAGAGCTTGACGATCTCGATGTCGCCCGGCGGCAGGTCCACTTCGGCCGAGACGCGCTGATAGCGCCCTTTCATCGGGTAGATGCGCGAATCGCGGGTGTCGCGCGCCCAGCCGGCCGTAAATGCCAGCGACGAGACACCATCGCAGTCATAGTCACTGCCCGGACCGCAGAACTCGATGTAGCGCAGCGGGCTATCCCAATAGACGTCGATCTTGGTGAGATCGTAGGCCAGACCGAACTGGATGTTGTCGTCCTCGCCGATCGGCCAGCCCATGCGCAACCCACCGCCCATCGAACGAGTCTTATAGCGGGATATGTTGTAGCTTTCCGAGGGATCGAAGGTGCGGTAGTAAAGGTCGTAGCCGAGCGAGACGCCATCGATCGTATAGTACGGATCGGTGAAGGAGAGCGAGGCGGTGCGTTTCGACTGGCTGGTGTCGAGCTGCAGGCCCAGCGACTTGCCGCTGCCGAAGATGTTGTCCTGCGTGACCGCGCCCGAGAGCACGACGCTATCCGAGCTCGAAAAGCCCGCGCCGACCATCAGGTTGCCCGTGGGCTTTTCCTTGACGGTGAAATTGACGTCGACCTGGTCGGTGGTGCCGGGCACTGGCTGAGTCTCTACTTGCACGTCGTCGAAGTAGCCCAGACGGTCGATGCGCTGCTTGGACTTGTTGATCTTCTCGGCGTCGTACCACTCGCCCTCCATCTGCCGCATCTCGCGGCGGACCACTTCGTCGCGGGTGCGCACGTTGCCGCCCACGTTGATGCGATGCACGTAGGTACGCCGGCCCGGATCGACGAAGATGGTGAAAGCCACCTGGCGCTTCTCGCGATCGATCTCGGGGGCGGCGTTGACGTTGGCAAAGGCGTAGCCTTCGTTGCCGAGCCGGTCGGTTACCGCCTTCACCGTGGCATTGAGCTTCTCGCGCGAGAAGACGTCGCCGGGCTTGAGCTGGGCGAGCTTGCGGTATTCCTCTTCCGGCAGAATGAGATTGCCGGCAAAGCGCACCGCCGAAACGGTGTAGCGCTCCCCTTCCTTGACCGAGATCGAAATGTAGATGTTCTGCTTGTCCGGTCCGATCGACACCGAAGCCGACTCGATCTCGAAATCGAGGTATCCCTGGTTCATGTAGAATGAGCGCAGCGATTCCAGATCCTGCTGCAGTTTCTCGCGCGAATAGCGGTCGGATTTGGTGTACCAGGTGAGCCAGCCCGGGGTGGTCAACTGGAACTTTTTCAGGAGTTCTTTTTCGGAAAAGGCCTTGTTGCCGACGATCTTGATCTCGGCGATCTTGGCCGGCTCCCCTTCGGTGATGTCGAAACGGATGGCCACCCGGTTGCGCGGCAAGGGCGTGATGGTCGTTTGGATATCCACCGCATAATAGCCGCGCGAGAGGTATTGGCGCTTGAGCTCCTGCTCCGCTTGCCGCAGCAGCGAGCGGTCGAAGATGCGCGATTCGGCCAAACCAACGCCGCGCAGCGCCTGCTTGATGGAGTCGACGTCGAATTCTTTCATGCCGACGAACTGGAGCTCGCCGATGGCGGGCCGCTCATCGACGAGGACCACCAGCACGTCGCCGTCGGCCTCGATGCGCACGTCGCTGAAAAATCCCGTCTCGAAGAGCTTGCGCACCGCCTCGTCGGCCTGCTCCTGGGTGATGCGCTCGCCCACCTTCACCGGCAGATAGCTGAAGATGGTCCCGGCCTCGACGCGCTGGATCCCTTCGACGCGGATGTCCTTGACCACGAACGGCTCGAACGCCTGGACCGACCCCACGAGCAAAGCTCCGATCAGGGCCACCGTCGCCGCCAGTTTTTTCTTCATCCGCTCACACTCGACCAAATCCGGGACACATCGTTGAACAGCGCAATCGCCATCAACGTCATCAACAGCGCCAAGCCAATCTGCTGGCCGATCTCCATCGCCCGCTCGGAGAGCGGCCGGCCGCGCACGGCTTCGAGCGAATAATACAGCAAATGCCCGCCATCCAGAATCGGCACCGGCAGCAGGTTCAACACCCCCAGGCTGATGCTCACCAAGGCGACGAAGCGCAGATAGTGCTCCAGACCCATTTTCGCCGTCTGACCGGCATAGTCGGCGATGGTGAGCGGCCCGGAGAGGTTCTTGAGCGAGGCCTCGCCGATGAGCATGCGCCCGAAGAGGCGCAAGCTCATCGCGCTCACTTCCCACGTCTGCCGCAACGCCAGATTCAGCGCCTGCAGCGGCGGATAGCGCACGGATACGAGGAATTCCTCGTCGGGAACGGGGCGTACCGCCACGCCGATGCGTCCGATCGTTCCCCCTTGGCCATCGTCGGCGGACTCGGCGAACACCTCCCGTTCGAGCGTCCGGCCCTCCTGCTCCAGGGTGAAACGCAAGGTCTTGCCGGGATTCGCACGCACGATCTCGACCAGATCCCGCCAATCGGCGATCGGCTTGCCCTCGATGGCGCGCACCCGCATCCCGGGCACGATGCCGGCGCGCTCGGCCGGGCTGCCCGGAGCGACGCTGCCCACCACCGGCTCCAGGGGCGGACGCCAGGGCTTGAGCCCCAGCTGTACCATGACGTCGTCGCTGCCGTGATCGACGACGACCCCGGCGAGCGGCAAAGAGATCGTCAGGCGCTCGCCGGCGCGCTCCACCTCCAGCGTCGCCGCATCGCGGCGCAGGGCCGCGGCGAGCACTTCCCAACGCAGCTGCGGCAGGCTCAGCACCTCGCGCCCGTCGACGGCCATCACCCGGTCGCCCGGCTGCAACCCTGCCTGCGCCGCGATGCTCTCGGGCGGCGGATCGATTCGCGCCACCGGCTCGCGCACTCCCACCGTATAGAGCGCCGCATAGAGAACGATCGCCAACAAGAGGTTGGCCAGGGGGCCGGCGACCACGATCAGCATGCGCTTGCCCACCGGCTGACGGTTGAACGCACGGGCGAGATCCTCGGGCGCCACCGGGCCTTCCCGCTCATCGACCATTTTCACATAGCCGCCCAAGGGGACGGCGGCGAGCACCCATTGCGTGCCATCGCGCCCGAAACGGCGCGACCACAGCGCTGGCCCGAAACCAATGGAAAAACGCAGCACTTTCACGCCACAGGCCCGGGCGACGAGGTAGTGCCCCAGCTCGTGGAAGAAGATGAGGCCACCCAGGGCGATCACGAAAGGAATGAGGTAGGAGAAGACGTTCATGCGCCCTCCCCCGCGAGCAAGGATTCGGCCCGGTCTCGCGCCAGGCGGTCGAATTCCAGCACCGCCTCGATCGTGTCGAGCTCGCGCTTCGGCAGCTGCGCGAGCGTGGCTTCGATCAGGGCCGGAATGCGGTCGAACCGCAAGCGCCCCTGCAGGAACGCAGCCACCGCCACCTCGTTGGCCGCATTGAGCGCGGCAGGGGCCGAGCCGCCTTCGCGCAGCGCCTCGTAGGCGAGCCGCAGGCAAGGAAAACGCTCCAGGTCGGGCGGTTCGAATTCGAGCCGGCCCACGCGCACCAGATCGAGTGGCCTCACCCCCGCCTCGAGCCGCTGGGGAAAGCCCAAGGCATGGGCGATCGGCGTGCGCATGTCGGGCGTGCCCAGCTGCGCGAGCAGCGAACCGTCGCGGTATTCCACCAGCGAATGCACCACGCTCTGGGGATGGATCAGCACGTCGATGCGCGAGGGTGGCAGGCCGAAAAGCCAGTACGCCTCGATCACCTCCAGCCCCTTGTTCATCATCGTGGCCGAGTCGACCGAGATCTTGCGCCCCATCGACCAGTTGGGATGGGCACACGCCTCTTGGGGCGTAATGGCAGGAAACGTCTCCTGCGGCCGCTCGCGAAACGGCCCCCCCGAAGCGGTGAGGAGGATCCGCCGCACGCCGAAATCGTCCGGCCGGCTGCGGTCGTAGTCCGGCGGCAGCGCCTGGAAGATGGCGTTGTGTTCGGAATCGAGCGGCAGCAGCCGCGCCCCGTGACGCGCCACCGCCTCCATGAAGAGTCCGCCGGCGAGCACCAGGGCCTCCTTGTTGGCGAGCAGGATCTTCTTGCCCGCACACGCGGCGGCCCAGGCAGGGGGCAGCCCCGCCGCGCCAACGATGGCGGCGATCACCGTATCCACTTCGGGATGGCGGGCGACTTCGGCGAGCGCAGTCGCTCCTTGACGCACTTCGGTCGGAATGCCCTCACGGCGCAGTGCCGCGCGCAAGGCGTCCGCAGCGTCCGCCTCGCCCAGCACCGCCCAGCGGGGTTCAAACCGCCGGCACGCTTCGAGCAACTCTTTCCAGCGGCGCTGCGCCGTGAGGGCTACGACTTCGAAGCGCTGCGGGTGGCGCGAGACCACGTCCAACGCGCTCGCGCCGATCGAACCGCTCGCGCCGAGGATCGCCAAGCGTTCCCGCTTCATTGCCGCTCCAGCCACCACAGGGCGAGAAAAGGCATCGTCGCCGTCAGACTGTCGATGCGATCGAGCACCCCGCCATGCCCGGGCAAGACATCGCCGGAATCCTTCACGCCGGCGACACGTTTCATCCAGGATTCGAAGAGATCCCCTTCGATCGCCACCGCCGTCAAGGCCAACAGTACAACGAAGAAATGCCCAAAGGGCGTGCCCGCGGGAGCAAGGCCGAGCAAATACAAAAGTGTGGCATACCCCCCCACGGCGACGAATGCGCCCAACGCACCTTCGATCGTCTTGCCCGGGCTGATCGTCGGGGCAAGCTTGTGCCGTCCCCAACGACGCCCGACGTAGTAGGCGGCGGCATCGGCCACCCACACGAGCGCCATCATCGCCAGCAGGTGCAAGGCAGAGAACTCCCGTAGCGCCACGACCGCCAGAGCAGCGGGCCACAGCACCAGAGCACCCACCGCAGCCCACAACGAACGGCTGCGGCAGCGCCAACCCGCGAGCAGCGTCCAGGGCGCGAGGCTCAGCCAGAAAGCAGCCCCGGCGATCATTACTGCCTCGAGCACCGGCAGCACGGGTTCACCCAGGCTCACGCCGCTTACCCGCCACAAGAAGGCATACCCGACCACGTAACCCAGAGCCCCGCCCCAGGCGGGCACCTCGGCCCAACCGATGAGCCGGCACCACTCACGGCCGGCGAGGAACACGACGAACGCGACGGCCACCGCCCACAAAGTGGCCGGCGCAAAAAAAAGCAAGAGGAGCAAACCGGCGATCAAGATCGCTGCGGTAAAGAGCCGGCGCGAGGCATTCCCGAGAGGGGCGATCATGGAGAGGCGGCGAGCTGCTCGCTCGTGCGGCCGAAGCGCCGTTCGCGGCACTGGTAGGAGCGAACCGCCTCGTCGAGTGCCTCCTCGCGGAAATCCGGCCAGAGCATGTCGGTGAAATAGAGTTCGGTGTAGGCGAGCTGCCAGAGCAGGAAATTGCTCAAGCGCTGCTCGCCGCCAGTGCGGATGAAGAGATCGGGTTCGGGTGCCCAACCCAGGGCGAGCTCCGCCTGCAGCTCGGCCTCGGTGTAACCGCCGGCGCGCTCGGGATGTTTGCTGGTGAGCCGGTTCATCGCCTGCACGATGTCCCAGCGACCGCCGTAATTGGCGGCGATGTTGAGGCAGATCTTGGTGTTGGCCGCGGTCTTCGCCTCGGCCCTGGCGATGAGCGCCTGCAATTCCGCATCGAAGCGGCTGCGATCGCCGATGACGGTGAGCCGCACGCCGTTGCGGTGCATGCGCGCGACCTCGCGCTGGAGCATCATGCGAAAGAGCCCCATGAGAAAGCCCACCTCTTCCGCCGGACGGCGCCAGTTCTCCGAGCTGAAGGCAAAGAGGGTGAGATGCTCGACACCAAGCTCGGCGCAATGGCGCACGACGCGGCGCACCGCCTCCACGCCCTGACGGTGCCCCTCCATGCGGGGCAGTCCACGCTGCTTCGCCCAGCGGCCGTTGCCATCCATGATGATGGCGATGTGCCGCGGGATCGGGCGCACTTCGGGGATGCCCATCGTCGATGTCAGGGGAAGTTCGGCCACGGTGCCTCGCGCAGCCCCGCCGGACGCTGCGGCGGGGGAATGGGATCAGATCTGCAGCAGTTCCTGCTCTTTCTTCTCGATGAGCTTGTCGATCTCGCCGATGTAGCGGTCGGTGAGTTTCTGGACGTCTTCCTCGGCCCGGCGCGCCTCGTCCTCACTGATCGTTTTCTTCTTCAGGGCTTCCTTGATCTCATGGTTTACGTCGCGGCGCACGTTGCGCACCGCCACGCGCGCCTGCTCCCCTTCGTGCCGGACCACCTTGCCCAGCTCCCGGCGGCGCTCCTCGGTGAGCGGCGGCATGGGCACGCGCAGGATCTCGCCCATATTGGAAGGGTTGAGCCCCAGATCGCTCTCGCGGATCGCTTTTTCGATCTTGGAGAGCATGTTCTTTTCCCAAGGCTGCACGCCGATGGTGCGCGAATCGATCAGGGTGACGTTGGCCACCTGCGACACCGGAACCATGGAACCGTAATATTCGACCATGACGTGGTCGAGCAGGCCCGTGTGGGCGCGGCCGGTACGAACCTTGGCGAGATCGACCTTGAGCACCTCGACGGCCTTGGCCATGCGCTGCTCGGCGTCCTTCTTGAGTTCAGCGACGTTCATCTCGACTCCTTACGAATGCACGAGCGTGCCTTCGTCCTCGCCCATGACGACGCGGCGCAAGGCCCCCGGCTTGAAGATCGAAAACACGTTGATGGGCAGCTTGATGTCGCGGCACAAGGCGAAGGCGGTGGCATCCATCACCGCGAGATTGCGCCCGATCGCCTCATCGAAGCTGATGCGGTGATAGCGCTTGGCGGTGGGGTCTTTCTGCGGATCGGCGGTATAGACCCCGTCGACCTTGGTCGCCTTCAACACGATCTGCGCCCCGATCTCGGCGCCGCGCAGCGCGGCCGCCGTGTCGGTGGTGAAGAAAGGATTCCCCGTACCGGCAGCGAAGATGACGATGCGACCTTCTTCCAGATGCCGGATGGCGCGGGCGCGGATGTAGGGTTCGACCACCTGCTCGATGCGCAGCGCCGAGAGCACGCGCGACTCGACCTCATGCCGCCGGAAGGCGTCCGACAGCGCCATGGCATTCATCACCGTGGCGAGCATGCCGATGTAGTCGGCGGTCGCCCGGTCCATGCCACTCGCCGCCCCTTGGATGCCGCGAAAGATGTTGCCCCCGCCGATCACGATCCCGATCTGCACGCCGAGCCCGGAGACTTCGGCGATTTCACCGACGATGCGTTCGACGACCTTCTCGTTGATGCCGTAGGGGTCGTCGCCCATCAGGGCCTCGCCCGAAAGCTTCAAGAGGATGCGGCGATAGGCAGGGGTGGACATGGGCTCGCCTCGTCTTCAGGACTTGGCCGCGGCCGCTGCCTGCGCCGCCACTTCGGCTGCGAAGTCGGTCTGTTTCTTCTCGATGCCTTCGCCGACAACGAAGAGTGCGAAAGAGGCGACCCTGGCGTTGCGCTGCTTCAGGAGCGTCTCGACGCTGAGCTTGTCGTCCTTGACGAAGCCTTGCCCCAGCAGGGTGACCTCCTTGAGGTATTTCTGCACCGCGCCTTCGGCGATCTTGTCGAGGATCGCCTCGGGCTTGCCCGATTCGATCGCTTTCTGCCGCGCGATGCGCCGCTCGGTCTCGATAAGCTCGGCGGGCACCTGATCGGCCGAAAGGGCCTTTGGCTTGCACGCGGCGATGTGCATGGCCAGGTCCTTGCCCAGCGCCTCGTCGCCGCCGACGAGATCGACGAGCACGCCGATCTTGGCGCCGCCGTGCACGTAGGAGTACACCTTGCCCTGGGCCTCGATGCGGACGAAACGGCGAATGGTGATGTTCTCGCCGATTTTGCCCACGAGTTCGGTGCGCACCTGCTCGACCGGCTTGCCGTCGAGCTCGAGCTGGGAGAGCGCGGCCACGTCGGCCGGATTGCGCTCGGCTACCAGCTGCGCCAGGCGGTTGGCGAAGGCGATGAATTCGTCGTTCTTCGCTACGAAGTCGGTCTCGCAATTGACCTCGACCATGGCCGCGAGCTTGGCATCGGGCGACACCCAGATGGCGACGATGCCTTCGGCGGCCACGCGGCTGGCGGCCTTGCTCGCCTTGTTGCCGAGCTTGACGCGCAGGATCTCCTCGGCGCGCGCCATGTCGCCGCCGGCCTCCGCGAGCGCTTTCTTGCACTCCATCATCGGCGCATCGGTGCGCTCGCGCAGCTCCTTGACCATGCTTGCGGTAATTTCAGCCATCATCCGTCCTCACGAAAGATTGTCGGGCGGACGCGCCCGAAGCGCGCCCGCCGCATGCACACTGCTTCTGCCTTACTCGGCCGCCGGCGCTTCGCCTTCCTCGGAGGCCGTCTCACCTTCGGCGCCTTCGACTTCCACGAACTCGTCGGAAGCCGCAGCGACCACTTCCTGCAGCGCCATGGCCTTGCCTTCGAGCACCGCGTCGGCGATCGCCCGGGCGTACAGGCGCACGGCGCGGGCCGAATCGTCGTTGCCCGGGATCACGTAATCGATGCCCTCAGGCGCATGGTTGGTGTCGACCACCGCCACGACCGGAATGCCCAGCTTGTTCGCTTCGGACACGGCGATCTTGTGGTGCCCCACGTCGATGACGAAGAGCGCGTCGGGCAGACGATCCATCTCCTTGATTCCGCCCAGGCTGCGCTCGAGCTTGTCGAGCTCGCGCTGCAGACCCAGTGCCTCGCGCTTGGGCAACTGCTGCACCGAGCCGTCGGCGAACGCCGCTTCGAGCTCCTTCAAGCGCGCGATGGACTGGCGCACCGTCTTGAAGTTGGTGAGCATGCCACCGAGCCAGCGTTCATTGACGAAAGGCATGCCGCAGCGCTGGGCTTCCTCGGCGATGATGTCACGCGCCTGGCGCTTGGTGGCGACGAAAAGGATCGTGCCGCCCTTGGCCGAGAGCCGGCGCACGAATTCGACCGCTTCGCGCAGCTTCGCCAGCGTCTTCTCGAGGTTGATGATGTGGATCTTGTTGCGCTCGCCGTAGATGTAGGGGGCCATCTTGGGATGCCAGAAACGGGTCTGGTGCCCGAAATGGACGCCAGCCTCGAGCATTTGACGCATCGTGACGTTCATGAAGACTCCAATGGATAAGGGTTGAACCTCCGCCCGCGACCCACCGTGCGCGAACACGGACCCTCGTCGCTTGCGGGCGTGTGGAATGGCCTGCCGCGTACGGCAGGCCCGGCATTATAACGAAGGCAAGAGCGTCCGTCAAAAAAGGCGGGACGGCGCAATCCCCGGCTCGGGCGTCAAGCGACGTCCGGCTCGGGCTGATCGAGTCCGAAAGCCTTGTGCAGCGCGCGCACGGCGAGCTCGAGGTACTTCTCGTCGATCAGCACCGAAATCTTGATCTCGGAGGTGGAGATCATCTGGATGTTGATCCCCTCTTCGGCAAGCGTGCGGAACATCTTGGCCGCCACGCCGGGGTGCGAACGCATCCCGACGCCCACCAGCGAGACCTTGCACACCGACTTGTCGCCGATCACCTGACGCGCCCCGAGATCGTTCTTCACCCGCTCGAGGATCTCCATCACTTTCTTGAGGTCGTTCTTCGCCACGGTGAAGCTGAAGTCGGTGGTGCCGTCATGGCCGACGTTTTGCACGATCATGTCGACGTCGATGTTCGCATCGGCCACCGGCCCCAGGATCTGGTAGGCGACTCCCGGCTTGTCGGGCACGCCGAGCAACGTCACCTTGGCCTCGTCGCGCTGAAAGGCGATGCCGGAAATGATGGGCTGTTCCATGTTCTTTTCTTCCTCGACCGTGATCAACGTCCCTTCTCCCTCTTCTTCGAAACTGGAAAGCACCCGCAGCTTGACCTTGTACTTGCCGGCGAATTCCACCGAGCGGATCTGCAGCACCTTGGAGCCGAGGCTGGCCATCTCGAGCATTTCTTCGAAGGTGATCTGCGACAAGCGCCGCGCCTCGGGCACGATGCGCGGGTCGGTCGTGTAGACGCCGTCGACGTCGGTGTAGATCTGGCACTCGTCGGCCTGCAACGCCGCCGCCAGTGCCACGGCGGTGGTATCGGAGCCGCCGCGCCCGAGCGTGGTGATGTTGCCTTCGCCATCCACCCCTTGAAAGCCGGCCACGACCACGACCTTGCCTGCGGCCAGATCGGCGAGCATGCGCTCCGGCTCGATCTCCAGGATACGCGCCTTGGTGAAGGCGCTGTCGGTATGGATGGGCACTTGCCAGCCGGTATAGCTCCTGGCCGGGATGCCGAGCGACTGCAGGGCGATCGCGGTGAGTCCGATCGTCACCTGCTCGCCAGTGGCGAGCACGACGTCCACCTCGCGCGGATCGGGTGCGTCGGACAACGCCTGGGTGAGTGCCACGAGCCGGTTGGTCTCACCGCTCATGGCCGAGACCACCACCACCACCTGGTGCCCCTGCTGGCGGTATTTCGCCACGCGGCGCGCGACGTTCTGAATCCGCTCCGGCGAGCCCACGGAGGTACCGCCGTATTTCTGCACGATGAGCGCCATCTTCCCCTCGGAAACGATCTGAAACTTCGAATTTTATCAACGATCGCGTGTTCACGCCACGCGGCGAACTCCTCGCATTTCCGCCGCGGCACTTTCGAGACGATGATAAAGAGCGATACAAAAAATTCGTATTCGCTATCGAAAAATGGTTGTCTTACAATTTGCCTCGTTATATGATTATGCCTCGCTCAGGCACGACATGAGCGAGGCATGATCTCCTATCCACGAGTAATGGAGCCAATCTCGATGAAAAACCTTACCGGCGGCGACATCCGCGAACTGCGCAAGAAACTGGGCCTCAACCAGTCCCAGTTCTGGTCCAAACTCGGCGTCACCCAGAGCGGGGGCTCCCGCTACGAGAGCGGGCGCAACATCCCTCGCCCCGTGCAGGCGCTGCTGCGCCTCGTCCACGTCGAGCAGATCGACGTGAACAAGATCAAGCGGGAAGACTGGGAAGTCGCGCAATATCTCAAGGCAACCGATGCCGAGCGCTTCAAGGAACTCAAGAAAGAAGCGCGCGCCTGGCTGAAAAACCAGGGAAAGACGTCCGCCCCCGTCGAAGAAGGGGAAACGGTGGAAGACTGAGCCTCCTGGCTCGGCCGCGATCGACGGGATCACGGCGACCGCCGCGACCTTGCACCCTGCAGGCCGCGGCGGTTTTTTCCGCTAGAATCCTCCCATGCAGATCACCCGACGCTTCGAATTCGACGCCGGGCACCGCATTCCCAACCATGAAAGCCGGTGTCGCCACCTGCACGGCCATCGCTATGCACTCGAGGTGACGCTCATCGGTGAGCCGGTCCCAGAGGCCGGACGCAGCGACGAGGGAATGGTGCTCGACTTCTCCGCCCTCAAGGCCCTCGTCCACGAAACCGTGGTCGATCCTTGGGATCACGCCTTCCTCGTGCATCGCGACGACGCCTTGGTGCGCTCGCTCCTCGAGCGCATCCCGGACCATCGAACGGTCGTGCTCGACGCCGTTCCCACCGCCGAAAACCTCGCGCGCATCGCCTATGAGCTCCTGTCCGAGCGCTTGCACCTCGCCCATGGCGATCGGCTGCGACTGCGCCGGGTGCGCCTCTACGAGACGCCCAACTGTTGGGCGGATTACCCCGACGACTGAGCGCCTCTTGGCAAAACCCCGGCCGCTGGGGATAATCGCGGCGTCCCCGGCCGGAGAAAGGCGATGGAACGACTCGAACACCCGCTACCGGATGCGGCCGCCTGGATCCGGTTCTTCGCCGAGCGCGCCGACAAGGTCCCCATCCTCAGGCATACCAAGCGCCGCCTCGAGGAACTGCGCCCGGCGGCGGAAACGCTCAATGCCCACGTCCTCTCGCAGGTGGTGCTGCAGGATCCACTCCTCACGCTGCGGCTGATGGTGACGCTGCAAAAGCGCCGCCCGCCCGACCTGCGCACGCGCGAGCTCACCACCATCGACCGCATCCTCCTCATGCTGGGCATTCGCGCCTTTTATGCCGAATGCGACCGCATGGCGCTGGTGGAAGAGGAACTGGCCGATCTGCCCGACGAGCTCACCATGCTGCTGCGGCTCATCGCCCGGCTGCGGCGCGCGGCGCGTTTCGCCCGTGAATGGGCGCTGCTGCGCCGCGACATCGAAGTCTCGGAAGTGGTGGTCGCGGCGCTGTTGCACGACATCACCGAAGTCCTGATGTGGCTCTACGCGCCCCGGCTCATGTCGCTGCTCATCCGCCTGCGCCGCACCTACCCTGCCATTCCGCTCGAGCAGCTGCAGCGCAAGGTGTTCAACGCCACCGAAGTCGAGATCCGCAACGGCCTCATCGACGCGCTGGAACTACCCGAGATCCTGAAAAAGCTGCTCGACGACCACCTCCTGGAGAATCCGCGCACGCGCACGGTATGGCTCGCCACGCGGCTTGCGCGCCACCTCGCCCACGGCTGGAACGATCCGCGCATCCCGGCCGACCTCGACGCCATCCAGGAACTGGTGCACGTCAATCGCGAGATCCTGCTCAAGCAGCTCGGCGCGCCGGAAGAGGCGATGGCGCGCTTGCTCGGCCCCGCAGGCGAGACGACGCCGCCCACCCAAACGAGCGGCGAAGCGGCGGCCGCCGTTTCGGCGGATGCGTCCAAGCCCTCCGGGCCGGACGCCCCCTCCGGCGGCGAATGAGCGCTCACCCCTCGCCGGCGGCGAGCACCTCCAACTCCGACCAGCGTTCCAGGAGCGCCTCGATCTCTTCCTGCAGCGCCGCGAGCCGCGACTTCAGGCCGGCCACTTCCTGCGCCCGCTCGCTGTAGAGCCGCGGATCGGCGAGCGCCTCGGCGAGCGCCGCCTGCTCGGCCTCCAGGGCCTCGATGCGCTGCGGCAGCGCCTCCAGTTCCTGGCGTTCGCGGTACGACAACCGCCGCGGTCGGGAAGACCGAGGTTCCTCCGGCGCGGCAACCTTGGCTTTGACAGGGGCCTTGGTCGGACCCGGAGCCGCGGATACCGATGCGACCTCTCCCTTCAGCCGCAGCCAGTCGCTGTAGCCGCCGACGCACTCTTCCCAGCGCCCGTCACCGGTCGAGGCGATCACCTGCGTGACCACGTTGTCGAGGAAGCGCCGGTCATGGCTCACCAGCAGCAAAGTCCCCGAATAAGAGAGCAGGCGCTCTTCGAGGAGCTCCAGCGTGTCGAGGTCGAGGTCGTTGGTGGGCTCGTCGAGCACCAGCACATTGGCCGGCTGAGCGAAGAGGCGCGCG
Organism: Tepidiphilus sp. HLB4; assembly: GCF_054823945.1. Classification (NCBI taxonomy): domain Bacteria; kingdom Pseudomonadati; phylum Pseudomonadota; class Hydrogenophilia; order Hydrogenophilales; family Hydrogenophilaceae; genus Tepidiphilus; species Tepidiphilus sp. HLB4. The sequence goes on from NZ_JSYB01000094.1 coordinate 20,322, forward strand.
AGCAGCAGCCGGTTGCGCTCCCCGCCCGAGAGCGTCTTCACTGGCGAGCGTGCCCGCTGCGGCGAGAAGAGGAAGTCCTCGAGGTAGCCGACGACGTGGCGCCGCTGCCCAGCGATCTCCACCGTATCCGAACCGGGACTGACGACGTCGATCAGCCGCGCCTCGGGGTCGAGCTGGGCGCGCATCTGATCGAAATAGGCGACGTTGCGGCGCGTGCCGTGGCGCACCAGACCCGCATCGGGTTCGATCTCGCCCAGAATGAGTTTGAGCAAGGTCGTCTTGCCGGCCCCGTTGGGGCCGATGAAGCCGATGCGATCCCCGCGCAGGATGGTGGTGGAGAAGTCGCGCACCACCGTCCTCTCCCCCCAGGACTTCGTCACGCCCACGAGCTCGGCCACCAACCGCCCGCTCTGCTCGCCCGCCTCGAGCTGCAGGCGCACCCGCCCGAGCCGCTCGCGGCGCGCCTCGCGTTCCTCGCGCAAGCGCTCCAGCCGGCGCACCCGGCCCTCGTTGCGCGTGCGCCTCGCCTCCACCCCCTTGCGGATCCACGCCTCTTCCTGGGCATGGAACTTGTCGAAGCGCGCCTGCGCCTGCGCCTCGGCCGCGAGCTGCTCGGCCTTGCGCCGCTCATACTCGGCAAAGGATCCGGGAAAGCTCGCGAGCCGCCCCCGGTCGAGTTCGACGATGCGCGTGGCGACCCGATCGACCAGGGCCCGGTCGTGCGTCACCAGCACGACGCTGCCGCGAAAGGCGAGCAGCATCTGCTCCAGCCGCTCGATCGCGGCGATGTCGAGGTGGTTGGTCGGCTCGTCGAGGAGCAGCACTTCCGGCTCGGCCACCAGGGCGCGGGCGAGCGCCACGCGTTTCACCCCGCCGCCCGAGAGCGATGCGATGCGCGCCTCGGCCTCCAACCCCAGCGCCGCGAGCGCGGCGTCGATGCGGTGCTGCCACTGCCAGCCGCCTTCCCGCTCCAGCGCCTGCTGGACGGCGTCGAGTTCGGCAAGGAGCGCCGGCTCGGGAGTGGCCGCCACGTGGCGCGACAGCGCCTGAAACCGCCGCAAGAGGCCTGCCGCCTCGCCCAGCCCCTCGGTGAGCACCTCGGCCACCGTGGCCTGCGGCGGGAAGTCCGCTTCCTGCGGCACGTAGGCCAGACGCAGGCCCGGCTGGCGCCACAGGAGCCCGTCGTCGAGCGGCTGCTCGCCGGCGAGCACGCGCAGCAGGCTGGATTTGCCCGCACCGTTGCGCCCGATCAGCACCACCCGCTCACCCTCGTCGAGCTGAAAGGACGCGGCGTCGAGCAGAGGAACGTGACCAAACGCAAGATGGGCGTCGTCGAGGCGGAGCACAGGCATGACAAAAACCTTGAAAGGGAGTCCCCCCGCCAGGAATCGAACCTGGATCTAGCGCTTAGGAGGCGCTCGTTCTATCCATTGAACTACGGGGAGAGAGGGGTGATTCAGCGCGACGGCACTTCCGCATAGAGGTCGTGCACGTCGCAGTCGGTGACGAGGACTTCGGCGAATTCGCCCGGCTGCAAGTCCTCGCCGTTGGGAATGATGACGAGACCGTCGATTTCGGGCGCGTCGGCGCTCGAACGCGCGAGCGCCCCCTCTTCGTCGACCTCTTCCACCAGGACCGTGATCCGGCGCCCGATCCAGCGCTCCAGCCGCTGCGTGGAGATGTCCTCCTGCCACTGCAGCAGGCGCACGCGCCGTTCCTCGCGCACCTCCTCGGGCACGGCACCGGGAAGCGCATTGGCCGCCGCGCCCTCGACGGGGGAATAGGCGAAGGCGCCGACCCGGTCGAGCTGCGCCTCTTCGAGGAACTGCAACAGCAAGTCGAAATCCTCCTCGGTCTCACCAGGGAAGCCGGTGATGAAGGTCGAGCGGATCGTCAAGTCGGGGCAGATCTCGCGCCAGCGCCGGATGCGCTCGAGCACCCGTTCGGTGGCCGCCGGCCGCTGCATCGCCTTGAGGATGCGGGGGCTGGCGTGCTGGAACGGGACGTCGAGATAGGGCAGGATCTTGCCCTCGGCCATGAGCGGGATGAGCTCGTCCACGCTCGGATAGGGATAGACGTAGTGTAGCCGGATCCATACGCCGAGCTCACCCAGCAGACGGGCGAGCTCGGTGAGACGCTGGCGTACCGGCCGACCGTCGACGAAGCCCGTGCGGTACTTGAGGTCCACCCCGTAGGCGGCGGTGTCCTGCGACACGACCAGGATCTCCTTGACGCCGGATTCGACCAGCGCCTCGGCCTCGGCCATGATCTCGTGGATGGGGCGGCTGACGAGATCGCCGCGCAGCGACGGGATGATGCAGAAGGTACAGCGGTGGTTGCAGCCCTCGGAGATCTTCAGGTAGGCGTAGTGCGGCGGCGTGAGCCGCAGTCCCTGCGGGGGGACGAGGTCGGTGAAGGGGTCGTGCGGCTTGGGCAGATGGCGGTGCACCAGATCGAGCACCTCGGCCTCCGCATGCGGACCGGTGATCGCCAGCACCTGGGGGAATTCTTCGAGGATGCGCTGCGGCCGGGCGCCCAGGCAGCCAGTGACGATGACCTTGCCATTCTCCGCCAGCGCCTCGCCGATCGCCTGCAGCGATTCTTCCACCGCCGCGTCGATGAAGCCGCAGGTATTGACGATGACCAGATCCGCCCCTTCGTAGTCGGGGCTGAGCGCATAGCCCTCGGCCCGCAGGCGTGTAAGGATGCGTTCGGAGTCGACGGTGGCCTTGGGGCAGCCCAGGCTTACCATGCCCACGCGGGGCGCAGCAAACTCAAGTTTCATCAGGCTTGGTCGGTGAGGTCGTGCCGCCTTGGGCGGATTCGTCCGCCTGCGGCCGCAGGCCGGAGAACATGGCGCCGAAGAGCCCGCGCGTCTGGCTCTCCGCCTGCTTCTGCATCTGGGTGAGCAGCTGGCGCGATTGCTCGAGATAGGCGTTCATCATCGATTGTAGCGCCGGAGCCTGCAGCGAAAGAAACTGCGCCATCCAGTCGGTGCCGAGCGGCGCCTTGTCCCCGTAGAGCGAGCGCAGCTGCTCCTGGAACTTGTTCTGCATCTCGACGAAGGCGGCGATGCTGTTTTCCAGATAGCGCCCCATCAGGTTTTGCGACGCCTGGCCATAGAAACGGATGATCTGCGCGAGCAGCTCGGAAGAAAAGAGCGGCTGGCCGCAGGCTTCCTCTTCGAGGATGATCTGCAGCAGCACGCTGCGCGTGAGATCTTCCCCCGTCTTCGCGTCGACGATACGGAAAGGCTCGTGTGCGAGCACGAGATTCTTCACGTCGCCGATCGTGATGTAGGCGCTGCTGACGGTATCGTACAAACGGCGATTGGGGTACTTCTTGATCAGGCGGATCTGCTGCGCATCGGTCATTGCCGATCTTTCCCACAAGGAGGTCGCGACGAAACATTATACCGTAGCAAAAGGCAGAGGTTCCCCGCGGCCGAAAAATGCAGGGTCCGCAGGGTGACACCGACAAGGCATCGCCTCTGCAGACCCGGTGACCGTAGCCCCTCTTCCAAGGAGGGAGGTGCCGATCCTCAATACATGTGCTGGCCGCCGTTGATGGCGATGTTGGCCCCGGTCATGTAAGCAGCCTCATCGGAGGCGATGTAGGCCACCAGTCCGGCGATCTCTTCGGGCTTGCCCAGACGTCCCATGGGGATCTGCGGCAGGATCTTGGAGTCCAGGATCTCCTGCGGAATGGCAAGCACCATCTTGGTGCCGATGTAGCCCGGCGAGACGGTATTGACCGTGACGCCGTAGCGCGCCACTTCGAGCGCCAGCGATTTGGTGAAGCCGTGCATCCCGGCCTTGGCCGCGGCATAGTTGGTCTGGCCGAAGGCGCCTTTCTGGCCGTTGACCGAAGAGATGTTGATGATGCGGCCCCACTTGCGCTCGACCATGCCGTCGATGACCTGCTTGGTCATGTTGAAGACGCTGTCGAGGTTGGTGCGCAGCACCGCGTCCCAGTCGGCCTTGGTCATCTTGCGCAGGGTCATGTCACGGGTGATGCCGGCGTTGTTGACGAGCACGTCCACCGGGCCGACCTCCTGCACGATCTTCTCCACGCAGGCCTTGCAGGAATCGAAATCGGCCACGTCGGCCGGATAGGCGGCAAAGTCGAACCCCCTGGCTTTCATCTCGGCGAGCCACTGCGGGGCCTTGGTGTTGCCGAGCGAGTGGGTGGTCACGACGCGATAGCCCATCTGGGCGAGCTTGATGCAGATCGCCTCGCCGAGTCCTCCCATGCCTCCGGTCACCAATGCGATGCGTGTCGTCATTTCCCTTCTCCTCTTCGATGGTTGAATGGCGCCGCTGGCGGCGCCGGCTTACACAACGGGTTCGCGCACGAGCGGCAGCGCGGGTTCTTTCACGTAGCGGCCGGGGGCCGGTTCGATCGGACGGTAGCGATCGTTGCCCAGGGCGGTGCGTGCCGGCACGAGCCTGCCTTTGTGCGTTTCCAGCCAGCGGGCCCAATCCCACCACCAGCTGCCGGGCTGCTCCTGCGCCCCGGCCAGCCACGCTTCCGGCTCTTCGGGCAGGGAATCGTTGGTCCAATAGCTGCGGCGGTTCTTGCGCGCCGGGTTGATGGCCCCGGCGATGTGACCGCTCGCCCCCAGCACGAAACGGCGCGGACCGCCGAGCAGCCGCTGCGACAAGTAGGCTCCGCGCCATGGCACGATGTGGTCTTCGCGCGCCGCCATCACGTAGGCGGGCATGTCGAGGCGGGTGAGGCTCACCGGCTCGCCGAGCATCGTCAGCTTGTTGGGCACGCGCAGGTTGTTTTCGAGATACATGTTGCGCAGATAGTAGGTGACGAACGGCCCGGGCAGGTTGGTGCTGTCGCTGTTCCAGAAAAGCAGGTCGAAGGGCTTGGGGGCCTCGCCCTTGAGGTAGTTGTTCACCACGTAGTTCCAGACGAGGTCGTTGGCACGCAGCGCCGAGAAGGTGTTGGCGAGTTCCGAGCCCAGCATCAATCCGCCCTTGCCGATCGCCGCCTCGCGTGCGGTGACGCTCGCCTCGTCCACGAGGCAGCCGAGATCGCCGCTCTCGGCATAATCGAGCAGGGTCGTCATCAGCGTGAGGCTGCGCACCGGAGTCTCACCCCGGGCGCGCGCCACCGCGAGCGCACAGGAAAGCATCGTGCCGCCGACGCAGAACCCCAGCACGTTGGGGTCGGTCACGCCGGTGAGCTCGCGCACGATCTCCAACGCCCGCAGCGGCCCCAGTTCCAGGTAATCGTCCCAGCCATAGCGCGCCTCGGTGATGCCCGGATTCTTCCACGAGATCATGAACACCGTGTGACCCTGCTCCAGAGCGAAGCGCACGAGGGAATTTTCCGGCTGGAGGTCGAGGATGTAGAACTTGTTGATGTTGGGCGGAACGATGAGGAGCGGCCGCTCGCCCACCTTCTCCGTGAGCGGCGCGTACTGGATGAGCTGCATGAGGGGGTTTTCGGCGATCACCGCGCCGGGAGTGACCGCAAGGTTGCGCCCGACTTCGAAGGCGGACTCGTCGGTCATCGAGATGTGACCTTTGTGCAGGTCTTCGAGCAGGTTGGCGATGCCGCGCCGGATGCTCTCGCCCTGGGTTTCGAGCGCCTGACGGATGAATTCCGGATTGGTGGCGGCGAAGTTCGACGGAGCGAGCGCATCGACGATCTGGCGCACGAGGAAACGCGCCCGCGCCTTGGTCTTGCCGTCGGGGAAGTCGCTCTCTTCCACCCAGCGGGTGAGCATCTGCGCGTTGATCCAGTAGGCCTGGCGGAGGTAGTCGAAGATGGGACTTTCCTGCCACGCAGGCGAGGAGAAGCGCTTGTCGCCGCGCACCTGCGGCACCACCGGCTCGGCGGGCTCGCCCGGCCGACGATGCAGCAGCTGGTCCCACAGCTGGGCGTGCTGCGCCAGCCACTGCTGCTGCCACTGGCGCAGCTTGTCCGGATCACCGGCCATGAGCTGCCAGTACTGCTGCCATGCCTGCAAGGGATGCCCCGGAGGAAGCGAAACGCCGGGCGGATTGGGGAAAGACGTCATATTTTCTCCTTGGTCGAATTCATTGTGGCACGAAAGGTGCATGGCGACAATCATGCGCTGCAGCATGCGTCATGTACCCCGAGGCGCGCCAGAGGCACAAAGCGAAGCGGCCGGTACACCTCCCTTCACGGCGGTAGGAATAGAACGCCTTGTCATGAAATGTACATATACCGCCCAGACTGACTGCGGCCGCTCCCGCGGCGAGCAGCTTCGCCCGCGCAATGCCGACGAGGTCGGCGAGCCAATGCGCACCGTCGCGGCCGGGTACGAAAAACCGGGCAAGCGACGGGGTCTGGTCGAGAAAAACTCCGCGCACTTCCTCCCCCACCTCGTAGTGCGCCTGCCCGATTCCCGGGCCAATCCAGGCAACGAAGCCCTGGGGCGGAAAATGCGCCGCCACCGCTTCCAGCACCCCGCCGGCGAGCCCGCGCCAGCCGGCGTGCGCTACCGCCACTCGGGTACCGTCGCAGGCGGCAAAAGCCACGGGCAGGCAGTCGGCAGTGAGCACGGCAAGCGGCAAGTTCGGCCGGGTCGTCACCGCCGCATCGGCCTGCGGCGGCGTTCCCTCCCAGGGCTCGCGATCGGCATCGAAGACGCGCGCGCCGTGCACCTGCTCGAGCCACAACGGCATGGCGGGAAGGAGCCGCGCGAGGCGCAGGCGATTCTCCGCCACCGCCGCGGGGTCGTCGCCCACGTGCGTGGCGAGGTTGAAGGAGGCATACGGCTCACGGCTCACCCCGCCCTCGCGGTCGGTGAGGCGCAGTACTACGTTGCGCGGTGCTTCCGGCCAATGAATGCGGCGGATCATCGCTTCTCTCCCCGAAGGATTTCCAGCAGCCGGGTCATGTCCTCGGGCAGGGGCGACTCCCAACGGCATGGCTCGCCGCTTGCGGGATGCACGAGGGCAAGCCGCCGGGCGTGCAGCGCCTGACGCGAAAAACGCGCCGCCACCGCGCGCGGGGCGTAGAGTGGGTCACCCAGCAGGGGGAAACCGAGGTGAGCCAGATGCACCCGGATCTGGTGCGTGCGTCCGGTCTCGAGGCGGCATTCGACGAGCGTGGCCTCGGCGAAGGCTTCCAGCGGGCGATAGTGTGTTACCGCGGGTTTGCCCTGCGGTACGACCGCCATGCGCGTGCGCACCCGCGGATGCCGTCCGATGGGCGCTTCCACCGTTCCGGCCCGCTCCAGATGCCCCGCCACCACCGTCCAGTATTCGCGGCGCACCGTGCGCGCCTGCAGCTGACGCACCAGCGCCGTCTGCGCTTCCAGGGTGCGCGCCACCACCATGAGGCCGCTCGTGTCCTTGTCGAGCCGGTGGACGATGCCGGCCCGCGGCAGCGCCGCCAGGCCGGCATCGAGCGCGAGCAGCCCGTTGAGCAAGGTCCCCTCCAAGTTTCCCGCGCCGGGATGAACCACCAGGCCGGCCGGCTTGTCAATGACGAAAATCGATTCATCGGCATAGAGGAGAGACAATGACATCGCCTGTGCCCGCGGGACTTCTCCCAATGCGAATGGCGGCGGCGCGAGCACCAGCCGCTCTCCGCCCAGCAGCCGGCGCCGCACCGAGCCGGCGGGCAGCCCGTCTACGCGCAGGAAGCCTTGCTCGATCCACTGCTGCAGGCGTGAGCGGGAATGCTCCGGCCACAGCGCCGCGGCGACGCGGTCGAGCCGCTCGCCCGCGAGCGCGACCGGCACGAGGCGTGCCTCTTCTTCGGCCGTGATCGCCTCTTCGTCGTCGCCATCCCATTCCGCCTTATAATCGGTCACCGAGTCACTCATGCCCAGATCGTCATCCGCCATGATCCTGCGTTCGCTCACCGCGCTCTTCCTCGCCCTTTCGCTCACGCTCGCCGGCTGCAGCCTCATCCCCGAAAAAGAGGACGAGACCCGCGGCTGGAACGCGCAAAAACTCTATTCCGAAGCCAAGGATGCCCTGAACGAAGGAAATTATCAACGGGCCGTCGAACTCTACGAAAAGCTCGAAGCGCGCTATCCCTTCGGGCGCTACGCCCAGCAGGCGCAGATCGAAACGGCCTATGCCCACTACAAGGCGGGCGAGCCTGAAGAGGCGATCGCCGCCGCCGATCGCTTCATCCGGCTGCACCCCAACCACCCCAACGTCGATTACATGTACTACCTCAAGGGCTTGGCGACCTTCAACGAAGACCTCGGCCTGCTCGGCTCCATCTCCAACCAGGATCTCTCCGAGCGCGACCCCAAAGGCATGCGCGAATCCTACGAGACGTTCCGCGAGCTCATCGAGCGTTTCCCCGACAGCAAGTACGCCGAGGATGCGCGCCAGCGCATGATCTACCTCACCAACGCCATGGCGCGCTACGAAGTCCATGTGGCCGACTACTACCTGCGCCGTGGAGCGTATCTGGCCGCCGCCAACCGGGCGAAAGCCGTGCTCGAGCAGTTCCCCGATTCCCCGGCGCAAGAAGACGCGCTGTGGATCCTCATGCAGGCTTACGACAAGCTCGGCCTGCAGGATCTGCGCGCCGACGCCGAGCGCGTGCTGCGCCACAACTTCCCCCAGTCGGCCTACTTCAAGGGCGGAAAGAAAGGCCCGGACAAACCCTGGTGGCAACTGTGGTGAGCGCGCGGCGCAGCGGTTTTCTCCGAAGTCGCGGCGGGTCCTGATCCCTCGGCGCTTTGCGCTACAATCTGCGGTTACACGGCGCAAACGCCGAGCCCATCCACCCGAGGAGAACCCCATGTCGATGTCCGACCGCGACGGCTTCATCTGGTACGACGGCAAGCTCGTGCCCTGGCGTGAAGCCACCACCCACGTGCTCACCCATTCGCTGCACTATGGCCTGGCCGTGTTCGAAGGCTTGCGCGCCTACGCCACCGAGCGTGGCACGGCGATCTTCCGCCTGCGCGAGCACACCCAAAGGCTCCTCAATTCGGCCAAGATCTACATGATGCCGATTCCCTGGCCGCTCGAGGAGCTCATGGAAGCGCAGAAAGAGGTGGTGCGCGCGAACAACCTCGAATCCTGCTACATCCGCCCCATCGCCTTCTACGGCTCGGAGAAGATGGGCGTCTCGCCCAAGGGCGCCAAAGTGCACGTGGCCATCGCCGCCTGGCCTTGGGGCGCCTATCTGGGCGAAGACGGCCTGGAGCGCGGCATCCGCATCAAGACCGCTTCCTTCCAGCGCCAGCACGTCAACGTGACCATGCCGCGCGCCAAGCTCTCCAGTACCTACGCCAACTCCATCCTCGCCAACATGGAAGCCACCAGTCAGGGCTACGACGAAGCGCTGCTGCTCGACACCCAGGGGTTCGTGGCCGAAGGCGCCGGGGAAAACCTCTTCGTGGTCAAGGATGGGGTGTTGTATGAGCCCGAAATCGCCGCGGCGCTCACGGGCATCACTCGCGACACGGTGATCCGCATCGCCGAGGAACTCGGCATCCCCTTCGTGTCGCGCCGGCTCACGCGCGACGATATCTACATCGCCGACGAAGCCTTCTTCAGCGGCACCGCCGCCGAGATCACGCCGATCCGCGAGCTCGACGACCGCGTCATCGGCGAGGGCAAGCGCGGCCCCGTCACCGCTCGCATCCAGCAGCGTTTCTTCGACATCGTCGCCGGCCGCGCGCCCGAGTACGACCACTGGCTCGCCTACCTGTAAGGAGCGCATCCATGAGTGTCCCCAATCCGCTCGAGACCGTGCGCAAGGAACACGAGATCGCTGTGCGCGCCGAAGATCTGCCGCTGCACTGCCCCCTTCCCGGCGAACCGGTCAATCTGCTGCATCCGCGCGTCTTCCTCGACCCCACGGCCGAAGGCGAAGCCGTCTGCCCCTATTGCAGCCGGCGCTTCCGCTTCGAAGGCCCCCTGCCCAAACACCACCACTGACCCCCGTGCGAGCCCCTGCGATGACGCTTCCCGACGCCAGCATCTTCAAAGCTTACGACATCCGCGGTATCGTCGACGAGACCCTCACCGAAGACGCCTCCCGTGCCATCGGCCGGGCGATCGGCAGCGAAGCGCGCCGGCGTGGCGTGGAGGCGATCGTGGTCGGGCGCGACGGGCGCCTGTCGGGCCCACGGCTTGCCGCGGCGCTCGCCGAAGGGATCATGGCTGCGGGGGTGGACGTCATCGATATCGGCGCAGTCCCCACGCCGGTCACCTACTTCGCCGCCGAGCATCTCGGCACGCGCTCCTGCGTCTCGGTCACCGGCAGCCACAATCCGCCGCAGTACAACGGCTTCAAGATGGTGCTCGCCGGCGAGACCCTCTTTGGGCCGCTCATCCAGGATCTGCGCCGGCGTCTGGCCGAAGGCGACCTGGAAAGCGGCGCGGGGCAGCTGCGCCGGGCCGACGTGCGCGAAGCCTACTTCACGCGCATCACCTCCGACGTCAAGCTCTCCCGCCCCATGAAGGTCGCGGTCGACTGCGGCAACGGCGTAGCCGGGGCCTTCGCCCCGGAGCTCATCGAACGGCTCGGCTGCCGGGTCGACGCGCTCTTTTGCGAAGTCGACGGCACGTTTCCCAACCACCATCCCGATCCGTCCAAACCCGAGAACCTGCGGGATCTCATCGCGCGCGTGGCCGCCAGCGACGCCGAGCTGGGACTCGCCTTCGACGGCGACGGCGACCGACTGGGCGTGGTCACCAAAAGCGGCAAGATCATCTTCCCCGACCGGCAGATGATGCTCTTTGCCGCCGACGTGCTCTCGCGCCATCCTGGCGCCCAGATCCTTTTCGACGTCAAATGCTCGCGCAAGCTCGCCGAGGTCATCCGCGCGCACGGCGGCGTGCCGCTCATGTGGAAGACCGGGCATGCGCTTATCAAGGCGAAACTGCGCGAGACGGGGGCGCCGCTCGCCGGCGAGATGAGCGGGCACATCTTCTTCAAGGATCGCTGGTACGGTTTCGACGACGGCCTCTATGCCGCCGCGCGCCTGCTGGAAATCCTCTCGCGGCACGAAAATCCGAGCGCCGTGCTCGAGGCGCTGCCCGACAGCATCGCCACGCCCGAGCTCAATGTCAAAATGAAAGAAGGTGAGCCGTTTGCCCTCATCGAACGGCTGCAAGGCTACAGCGGTTTCACCGGTGCGCGTGAGATCATTACCATCGACGGCGTGCGCGTCGAATACCCCGACGGCTTCGGCCTCGCGCGCGCCTCCAACACCACCCCGGTGGTGGTGCTGCGCTTCGAGGCCGACACGCCCGAAGCGCTCGCGCGCATCCAGGAAGACTTCCGCCGCGCCCTCACGAGCGTGTGGCCGGGGGTGGAACTGCCGTTTTGAGACTCAATCCTCGACATAGCGATGGATGATCTGAGCGGCTAGTGCCTCGTAGGGGATGCCCACCTCCTGCGCTTTCTGACGCAGACGCAGCATATCGCGTTCAGAGAGACGCAGGCGGATCAATCGTTCCCGACCAACCATTTCTCTCGCATAACTTTGATGGCGGGACTTGAGCTGATCCGCCTGTGGCGTCCGCTTGAGCGCCCCCGCATCGAAGGCTTCGAGGATTTCCCGTTCTTCCGGATCCAACCCATTCATGCCTTTCGCTCCAGATAGGTTTTGGTCGCCTTACGGCTCGGGATGATCGTCTTCAAAAAAATCTCGTCTTCGGACTCTACGAAAGGGACGAGATAGGCATACCCATCGATGTCGACGACGTGGATTTTCTGATCAGGATAGCGGTCCTGATTGGGATGATCGAACGTATCGAGAATGGCACCGTTCGCCATGGCGTAGACCACGTCTTGAAAAGAAACATTCCGCTCTCGACGCAATTTTTCGTTCTTTTCCGCATTCCACGAGATGCGCCCGACTTTGGTGAGTGCTTTATGCCCCATCACGCCACTCCTTTGGCGGGCAAAACGCCCCGACACGATGAGGCATGCAGCGCTCCACCGGGCTCGTCACGCTCAGTGTTTCAGCCGCTCCAGCGCCCACGCCTTGCCCTGCGCGAGCGCCTCGTCGAGCTTGGCGGCATCGCCGCCGCCCGCTTGGGCGAGTTCAGGGCGACCGCCGCCGCGCGCGCCCATTGCCTCGGCCGCGACCTTGACCCAGTCGCCGGCCTTGAGGCGGGACGTCACTTCCTTGCTCACCGCAGCGAGCACCACGGCCTTACCCTCGATCACGGCCCCGAGCAGCACCGCGGCCTTGGGCAGGCGGGAACGCAGCGCGTCGGCGAGTTCGCGCAGCGTCTCGGGCGAGTCGGCCTCCACCCGGCGCACCAGCAGTTTCGCCTCGCCCGCGGTCTCGGCCGCGGCGGCAAGCGCCACTGCCTCGGCCTGGGCGAGCCGCTGCACGAGCCGCGCCCGCTCGCGCCCGGCTTCCTTGACCTGCTCGAGCAACGCTTCCACGCGCGTCGGCACCTCCTCGCGCGCCACCTTGAGCGCCTGGGCGAGCCGCCCCAGGCTGCGATCCATGCCTTGCACCCAGCGCAGCGCCACTTCGCCCGCCACCGCCTCGATGCGGCGCACGCCGGCGGCGATCGCGCTCTCGGCCACGATCTTCACTAGGCCGATGTCGCCGGTGCGCGTCACGTGCGTGCCGCCGCACAGCTCCTTCGAGCTGCCGATGGTGAGCACCCGGACCGTCTCGCCGTATTTTTCGCCGAAGAGCATCACCGCCCCGCTCGCCTTGGCCGCTTCGAGCGGCATCACCTCGGCGCGCGTGGGAACGTTGGCGAGCACCTCGCGATTGACGAGCCATTCGATGCGCTCGATCTCTTCCTGGCTGAGCGGCTGAGGGTGCGCGAAGTCGAAGCGCAGGCGATCGGCATCGACGAGTGAGCCTTTCTGCTCCACGTGCGGCCCCAACACTTCGCGCAAAGCCTTGTGCAAGAGGTGCGTGGCGGAATGGTGCCGCGCGGTGGCGGCGCGGGCCTCGGCATCGACCCGGGCGCGCACGCGCTGCCCCAGCGCGAGCCGCCCCGTGCGCACCACGCCGTAATGGCCGAACACCTCGGCCTGGATCTTCTGCGTATCCTCGACGGCGAAGATCCCCTCCGGAGCGCGCAGCTCGCCGCGATCGCCCGCCTGGCCGCCGGATTCGGCGTAGAACGGCGTGCGATCGAGCACCACCACGCCCTCCTCGCCCTCGGCGAGTTCCTCGACCGGCGCGCCGTCGCGATAGAGCGCCACGATCTCCCCCTCGTCTTCCAAGGTCTCGTAGCCCTCGAAGCGCGTCGTCGGCCCTTCGTATTCGAGCACCGCCTGCATCTTGAATTTGCCTGCGGCGCGCGCCATGGCCTTTTGCCGCGCCATGGCCGCGTCGAACCCCGCCACGTCTACGGTGAAGCCGCGCTCGCGCAGCACGTCGGCGGTCAGATCCAGCGGAAAACCGTAGGTGTCGTGCAGCTTGAAGGCGATCTCGCCGTCGAGCCCGCTCTGGCCGTTGGCCTGCATCTGCGCGATCACGGCTTCCAGCAGCGACATGCCGTGCTCGATGGTGCCGAAAAAGCGTTCCTCCTCCTGCTTCAGCGTCGACTCGATCACTGCCTGGCGCGCCACGAGCTCGGGATAGGCCTCGCCCATCTCGGCCACCAGCGCCGGGACCAGTCGATAGAAGAAAGGCGCGCGCACGCCGAGCTTCCAGCCGTGGCGGATGGCGCGGCGGATGATGCGGCGCAGCACGTAGCCTCGCCCCTCGTTGCCGGGAATGACCCCATCGGCGATGAGAAAAGAAGCGGCGCGGATGTGGTCGGCCAGCACCTTGAGGCTGGGCTGATCGCGGTCGGCGCAGCCGGTGAGTTCCATGGCTGCGGTGATGAGCCGCTGGAAGAGGTCGATCTCGTAGTTCGAATGCACGCCCTGCAGCACTGCGGCGATGCGCTCCAGCCCCATGCCGGTGTCGACGCTGGGCTTGGGCAGGGGATGCATCTCGCCCTGCTCGTCGCGGTTGTACTGCATGAACACGAGGTTCCAGATCTCGATGTAGCGATCCCCGTCCTCGTCGGGCGATCCGGGCGGGCCGCCGGGCACTTCGGGGCCGTGATCGTAGAAGATTTCGGTGCACGGTCCGCAGGGGCCGGTGTCGCCCATCATCCAGAAATTATCGGAAGCGTAGCGCGCCCCCTTGTTGTCGCCGATGCGCACGATGCGCTCGCGCGGCACACCGATCTCCTCGGCCCAGAGGCGATAGGCTTCGTCGTCTTCGGCATACACCGTCACCCACAGCCGCTCGGGCGGCAGCTTGAAGACCTCGGTGAGCAGCTCCCAAGCGTAGGCGATGGCCTCGCGCTTGAAGTAGTCGCCGAAGCTGAAGTTGCCCAGCATCTCGAAGAAAGTGTGGTGCCGCGCGGTGTAGCCGACGTTTTCCAGGTCATTGTGCTTGCCCCCGGCACGCACGCATTTCTGCGCCGTGGTGGCACGCTTGTAGGGGCGTTCTTCCAGACCGAGGAAGACGTTCTTGAACTGGTTCATGCCGGCGTTGGTGAAGAGCAGCGTCGGGTCGCCCTGGGGCACGAGCGAGCTGGAAGGCACGATCGTATGCCCCTTGCTCGCGAAGAAGTCGAGGAAGGTTTTGCGGATGTCGGATGTTTTCATGGGATGGGCGTCGAATGGGACGAAAAAGCGAACTGTTTAGTTTAGCCGAAAAGGGCGACCCCGGCTCAGGAAGGACGGCGCAGGAAATCCACCAGGGCTTGCTGCCGTGCGCTCGGCGCCGGCCCGACGAGGCTCACCACGACGTGCGCCGCCAGGCCCGCGAGTACGCCGAAAATGCCGCAAGCCACCGGCTGGATGCCGAAGAGCTGCAGGTCGACCCGCCCGCCAAACGCCTCGTGCGTCAGGAAATAATAGCCAAGGCTCGTTCCCAGCCCCAGCGCCATCGCCAGCAGCGCGCCGGCAGGAGAGGCCCGACGCCAGAAGATGCCGAGGATGAGCGTGGGAAAGAGGAGCGAGGCCGCGAGCGAAAAAGCCAGGCCCACGAGCAAGAGGATGCTGTCGAAGCGCAGCGTCGCCACCCAGGCGGAAATGATCGCCACCGCCAGCAGCAGCATCTTGCTGACCACCAGGCGCCGCTGGGTGCTCGCCTGCGGCGCGAGGTGCCGGTAATAGAGATCGTGCCCCAGCGCGTTGGAGATGGTCAGAAGCAGCCCATCGGCGGTAGAGAGCGCCGCGGCCAGGCCGCCGGCGGCGACCAATCCGACGAAGAAGGCAGGAAGCCCGCCCATCTCCGGCAGCGCCAGAACAATGCCATCGGGATTGATCGCAAGTTCGGCCAGCTGCAGCCGACCATCGCCATTGATGTCCTCGAAGGCGACGAGGCCGACGCGATACCAGGACACGAGCCAGGCCGGCAGTTCGTCGAAGGAGTGCCCAACGACGTGCTGCAGCACCTCGATCTTGGCCAGCATGGCGTAGATCGGCGCACCCAGATAGAGGAGCGCCACGAAGAAGAGCGTCCAGGCGGTGGACTTGCGCGCCTCCGACACGGTGGGCGTGGTGTAGTAGCGCATCAGGATGTGCGGCAACGCCGCCGTGCCGCACATCAGCACGAAGAGCAGGGCGAGGAAGTTGATCCGGGCATGCTGGCGCGCCGCGGGCGTGTCGCCATGCCAGGCTCGACTGAAATCGCGTGGCGGCCGGGCCTGGGCGAGCGCCGCATCGCGCAGCCGCCGCCAATGGGCGCGTGCCGCTTCCGGCGTCGTCGGCAGGAGCTGCCGCTGACGCTCCAGATGGTAGATGGTGCGCGGATCGCCGCCCTCCTGCCGCAAGCGGGCGAGCTCACGCTCGAGCGTCTCGCGCTCCTCGGCGAGCGAGTCGGGCAGAGCGTCGATCTTGTGCTGATATTGCTCGGCCCGGGCCCGGTAGAGCGCACGGGCGAGCTGCTCGTCGGGGCGGTCTCGCCGTTCGGCCACACCCTGCGCCACCGTCTGCACCATCTCGCCCATCGCCAGATGAGGCAGCGGCACGCCGTAGCGCTCCACCGAGAGCACGAGGATCGGCGCGAGGTAGGCGACGATGAGGATCAGATACTGCGACACCTGCGTCCAGGTCACCGCGCGCATGCCGCCGAGAAAGGAACACACGAGGATGCCGGCCATGCCGATGAGCACGCCGAGCCCGAAATCCACGCCGACGAAGCGGCTGGCGATGAGCCCGACGCCGTAGATCTGCGCCACCAGATAGACGAAGGAGGCGAGCACCACCGCCGCCACGCCGGCGAGCGCCACCGCGCTGCCGTAGCGCTCGTCGAGGAACTCCGGAATGGTGAAACGCCCGAACTTGCGCAGGTAAGGGCCGAGCAGGAGCCCCACCAGCACGAAGCCGCCGGTCCAGCCGGTGACGTAGGCCAGTCCCTCGAAGCCCTGATGGTAGATGATTCCCGCCAGGCCGATGAAGGAAGCCGCGCTCACCCAGTCGGCGGCGGTCGCCATGCCGTTGGCGATGCCCGGCACGCCGCGGCCGGCGACGTAGAATTCGAGCAGGTCGGAGGTCCGCGCCAACACCCCCACGCCCGCATAGAGGGCGATGGTGGCGAAGAGAAAAGTGAAGCCGATGGCGCGCGCCGACATGCCGAAGGATTCCCCCAACGCGAGCGCGGCGCAAAAGAAGGTGAAGCCGATGAAATAGAAGGAGTAGAAGCGCCCGGCCGACGGATTCATCGCCCTCCCCCGACTCAATAACGCAGGCGCGCGTAGTAGGTCTGCTGCGACGCCTCCCGCGCCTGGCGCAGAGTGATCACGCCTTTCTCGGCAAGGAGCGGAATCATCTTGAGGAAGATCTCCGCCGTCACCAGCGCATCGCCCAGCGCCGTGTGCCGGCCGAAGACCCTCACCCCGAAATAGAGCGCCAACGCTTCCAGCGAATGCTCCTGGTTCGGCAGGAGAAAGGCGGCCAAGAGCAGCGTGTCGAGCACGGGCTGATCGAAGCGGATGCCGAGCTTTTCCTCCTTGAGCTGGAGAAAACGCATGTCGAAAGCGGCGTTGTGCGCCACGAGCACGGTATCGTGGGCAAAGCGATGGAAGGCCGGCAGCACCTCCGCGATCGTCGGCTGCCCTTCCAGCATCTCGGGCGTGATGTGATGCACGGCAATGGAGGCCGGATCGAGGGGACGACGCGGGTCGATGAGCTGCTCGAAGGATTCGTGCTTCAGCAGCCGGCCGTTGACGATGCGGGTGGCGCCGATCTGGATGATTTCGTCGCCGCCGGCCGGGTCGAGCCCGGTGGTTTCGGTATCGAACACGGTGTAGCTCAGCTCGGCGAGGGGACGGTCTTCGAGCGCACCTGCCTTGTCCGACCAGGCGAAGAGATCGAAATCGTAGAATTCCGGCCGCCCCTCCTCCAAAGGGGGCATGGTGGGCACCGCCGCCGGCGGGAGGCGAACGGACTGCTTGCGCGGCAGGGCCAGGCGCACGAAGGCGCGATGGCGCGCTTTCTCGCGATCGAACCACATGGCCGCGCCGTGGCGCTCGAGCACCTCACGCAGGGTGAGCGGCGAGCGCGTCCCGCCCAGTCCCAGGGGTTCCAGCTCCCAACCGGTGACGATCTCGTTGCTGAGGCTGCCGCCCGACCACATCAGGTCGAGATAGACCAGGCGCTCGTCGCCCGACAGGCGCAGGCGCAGCGTGCGCACGCCGTAATCCTCCACCAGACGCCCGGCGAGGAAGGCGAGCGCCTGCAACAGCGAGAAATGATCGGCGTCGAACCACAGCTCCTCGTCGAGGATCTCGAGCTTGAGCGCGACCTCGAGCCGGCGCTGCAGATAGGCCGCCGCCGCGCGCACCAGATCGGCGCCGCGCATCGGCTCGAGCGGCCAGCGCGCACGCAGCGCGTCGGCGAAAGCGCGCGAGGCCGCCTCCAGGCGTTCGCTCACTGCCTCGACCTCGCGGGCGATGACGGCGTGGAAACGCGCGCGCATCGCCTCGTCCACGTCGGGCAGGTGCAGCATCTCGGCGGCGAGCCGGATGTTGGCAATGGCCGCGCGGTTGCCCTCGGTGAGTTCGAAGAGCAGCTCGTTGCGCGCGGCTTCGCGCTCGATCTGCTCGGTGACGTCTTCCAACATCAACACGTAGCCGCTGATCTCCTCTCCCGCCGCCTCCCCGGCGATCGGCGAGACGCGCACCCGGATGAGCGAGCCGGCCGGGGTCGCCGTCACCACCTGCAGCTGCGGATGCGCCTCGCCCCCTCCTCGCCGGGCCTCGAGCGCATCGAAGACGTAGGCCACCAGGTCGGGATCGAGCAGCGCGTGGATCGAGCGCCCCAGCCCGATCCAGCCGCTCGCCGCCGTGGCCGAGGTGCCGAAGGCCCGCTCTAGCCGCCGCGCCGCCTCGTTGTAGAGGATGATCCTCCCCTCGGCGTTGCACACGATCACCGCCTCGGCCAGTTGCGCCATCAGCGCGGCCAGACGGTTGCGCTCCTCTTCGACGGCGCGGCGCGCCTCGCTGACCCGCGCATCGAGCTCGGCGAGCAAGCGGTCGCGGTCATCGGCGAGTCGGTTGATCGCCTGGGCAAGCGCCACCACCTCGCGGGGCCCCTCTTCCGGCACGCGAAAACCGGGGTTGGCGCGGCGCAGCACGTCCAGGCCCTCGGCCATGCGCAGCAGCCCTTGGACATAATGGCGAAAAAGCCGGCCGAGCAACGCGATGCCCACGGCAAAGCCGGCCAGCGTCGTCAACACCCCCAACGGCAACCAGCGGTCGGCGAGCAGATGTAAGGCGGAGCGCGTCTCGGCGGGCGTGTCGGCCCAGATCATGACTGCCGTGAGCACGAAGGGGCCGGTCATCAGGGCGGCAAGCACCGCCACCGCCAGGGCGAAACGCCAGCGCGCCTGCATCAAGCCGCTCCCGGTGTCGACGCGAGCAAACGCTCCACGCGCTCGAGCAACTCGCGCGTGGCAAACGGCTTGGTGAGATAATCATCGGCCCCCTGCGCCAACCCCTTGGCGCGGTCGATGTCACGCCCCTTGGCGGTGAGGAGTACGATCTTGCACCCCGCGTAGCGCGGATCCTGGCGCAGCAGATGGCATACCTCGTAACCGTCTTTCTTCGGCATCATCACGTCGAGCAGGATGAGATCGGGCGAGAAGCGCTCGGCCTGCGCCAGCGCCTCGTCGCCATCGCGCGCCAGCGCCACGGCATAACCGGCCCGGCGCAGCAGGAATTCGAGCGAGATGAGAATGTTCTCCTCGTCATCGACCACCAGGATCTTCTTCGTCATCGTGTCTCCCCCCATCCTTGTGTGCGGCGCCTACGGCAAGCGGCAGGGTGAAAGTGAATCTCGCCCCCTTGCCAGGCGTCGATTCGACCCAGATGCGTCCGCCCATATGTTCGACGATGCGCTTGCAGATGGCCAACCCCAACCCCGTACCCGGCGGTTTCGCCGCCCCTTGCGTCGCCTGACGAAAGCGCTCGAAGACGTGAGGAAGAAATTCCGGCGAGATTCCCGGGCCATTGTCGGCGATGTGCACCGCGACTTCCCCTTCCCCCTGTCGGTCGGCCTGGATTTCGATTATACCCGCGCCTTCCGGCACGAATTTGAGGGCGTTGTTGAGCAGATTGAGAATCACCTGGACGACCCGGTCGCGGTCCGCCCAAACCGGTGGCAACCCCGGCGCGACCGATACCTCCAGTCGCACCCCTTTCTCCGTGGCCAGAGGTAGGATCGCCTCGATCGCCTCCTGGAGCAGATGACCCACCTCGAGCGCCTCGGGATGCCACTGTCCATGCCCGGATTCCAGCTTGGCCAGATCCAGCACCTGGTTGACCAGCCGCGTCAGGCGTTCGCATTCGCGCACGATGATGCGGTAGAAGCGCAGCCGGTCGTCGCGCGGCAAATCGGGATCCTCGGCCAGGATCTCGGCCAGTGCCCGGATCGAGGTCAGCGGCGTGCGCAGCTCGTGCGTCACCGCCGAAATGAACTCGTCCTTGAGACGATCGAGTTCGGTGAGTTTCTCGTTGGCTTCCTGCAGCCGGCGCGTCGCCTCTTCGAGCGCGCGCGACTTCTCCTCCAGCATCCGCGAATAGGTCCGGATCTGGTTCGCCTCGTCGAGCACGTGCATCACGTCATCGAAGCTGGGCGAAGACTCCTCGAGCAGCGTCTCCAGCACCAGCCGCGCCGCCGCGCCGCCGATCGCTCCGGCGAGCATCGTCTCGGCGAAACGCACGAAGGCGGCGTCGACCTCCAACGCTTCGAGCGAAGCAAGGCCGCGCCCGCGCGCGTAGCCAACCAGCAACTCGCGGGTTCTCGCCTCGCCAAGAAAACGCGCCATCACCTCGGCCACGGCTGCCGCATCCACCCGCCCGCGCCAGGCGCCGCCGGATCCGGCGGCGGCATCGACGCGCACGAAACGCCGCGCCCATTGCGCTTGCTCCCCGCGCGGCGAAAAGATGAGTGAGACGAGCACATAGACGAGCGTATTGAGCCCCAGGCTCCAGACCACACTGGCAGTCAGCGGCGCCATTCCCTGCACGCCGAAGAGGCGCTCTGGCTGCAACCAGGCGATCCCCCACGGTCCGGCTTCCACCCAGTGCGCCTCGAACCAGCCGGATTTGGCCAGCGACGGCAGCATCAAGCTATAGCTCCATACGAGCATGCCAGTGACGATCCCAGCAGCGGCCCCCATGCGCGACCCCCCAGCCCAGAACAGCCCACCGAGTGCCGCCGGCGCGAGTTGCGCCACCGCCGCGAAACTGATGAGGCCGATCGAGACCAGCGCGAACGACTCGCCCGTGAGGCGGTAATATCCATAGCCACAGGCGAGCACCGCCGCGATCACCACTCGTCGCACCCACAGCAGCGTACCGGCGATCTCCGCATGCCCCAGCGCCGCCACCTGGCGGCGACGCACCCACCACGGCGCCACCCAATCGTTGCAGATCATGGTTGCCACTGCCACGCTCTCGACGATCACCATGCTGGTGGCCGCCGAGATGCCGCCCACGAACACCAGCAAGGCAAGCAGCAATTGCCCTTGGGCTAGCGGCAACGCCAAGACATACGTATCCGGATCGAGCCGACTGTCGCCGAAGAAGAGCCGCCCCGCCAGCGCCACCGGCAGGACGAAGAGATTGATCAGCACGAGATAGGCGGGAAACTGCCACGCCGCCCGCTCGACGTGCCCTTCGCGCACGTTCTCCACCACCATCACCTGGAACTGACGCGGCAGCAACAAGAAGGCGAGCCCGGCGAGCACGATCATCACCGCCCAGTCACCGTAATTCAGCCCATCGACGGCATCGATCGGTGGGACGGCCGTGCCGAATCTCGCCTGCGCCGCCTCGACGATCGCGGCCGGACCGGAAAAGACGATGAAGGTGACCCACGCGCCGAGCAACAGAAAGGCTCCCAGTTTGACCACCGACTCGAAAGCGATCGCCGCCACCAAGCCTTCGTGCCGCTCGGTCACGTCGAGATGGCGTGTGCCAAAGAGCGCAGCGAACACGATCAGCACCGCCGCCACCCACAGGCTGCGATCGGCCCACCACCCCGGCACGGGTACAACCGGGACACCGGTGAGCACATCGAAGGCGAACGAAATCGCCTTCAGCTGCAAAGCGACATAAGGCACCACGCCGACGAAGACGAAGAGCGAGACGAAGCGCCCCAACCCCGCCGCCCGGCCGTAGCGCGTGGCGATGAAATCGGACACCGAGGTGATGCGCCACTGCTTGGCCACCCGCACCATGCGCCGCACCACGACGGCGGCAAGCAGCATCACCAGCGTCGGCCCCAGATAGATGGGTAGAAACCACAGACCACCGCTCGCCGCCCGGCCGACGCTGCCGAAATAGGTCCAGGCGGTGCAATAGACGGCGATCGATAGCGCATATACCCAACCGGCATCGATCCATGACCGTCCGAGCCGGGCCTGCCGGTCGGCGCGATAGGCCACGGCGAAGAGAAGGAAGAGATAGCCGAAGGCGACGGCAGCCGCGAGCCAGGCAGGCAAGGGCTGCCAGGAGGAGGCGCTCTCAGCGCCGGGCATCGTCGCGCTCCGCGCGGTGATAGAGAAAGAAGGCCAACACCACTGCGACCGACCACACGAGGAAGACGTAGACCGCCTGGGCCGTGCCGCCCAGCACTTCAGCCACTGCGGCCGCGGCCGGATAACCGAGGAGCGCCGCAACGATCGCCGTCAGAACGACGGACCAGGTACGCCGGTCGCGAACCATATTTCCCTCCCCTTGTCACGATCGCCTCAGCGCATTGACCTGCTCCCCTCGCGCTTGCGCTGGCGCACCTCGTCCTTGAGCGCCCGGATCTTCGCATCCAGCTCCGCCTCCCAATAATAATCCCCACGCCGGGCTCGGCGTGCCTGCTCGAACTGGTCGATGGCCGCTTCCAAGCGATCGTCGAGCACGAAGCTCTCACCCTGCGCCCGATGCACCCAGGCCTCGTCCCCCTTGGCCGCGGCCACCTTGCCCAGCGCCTGCCAATAACGCCGTTCGTCCTTGTCACGGTCGACGGCTTCGCGCGCGAGCCGTTCGGCCCGCTCCGTCTGCCCCAGGCGCAAGGCCACGTCGATTGCCTCGAGGCGCGGCGCCACCGCCTCGGGCGCGCGTTGCATGGCCCGTTCGAGCTTCGCCAGGGCTTCCGGCAGACGTCCCTCGGCGGTGAGCACCTCCGCTTCCAGCAGGTCGCGCCAATGCTCGTCGGGCCAGCCTTTGGCGTACTGATCGAAGGCCGCGCGGGCACGCTTGACGTCGTTGGCGCGCAAGGCCGCACGCACCCGGGCCATCTGGCGGTCGATCCCGGTGGCGCTGCCGTCGAACACCCGCGTCAAGGCCTCGGACGGGGTGCCGTTCATCGCCATGAGTTTTGCCCGCACCGCCGAAAAGCCGAGCGAATCGAGCCGCGGGCGCAGGGAATACTTGAAATTCGGCGAGGAAATGCGGTTTTCCAGATCCGAGATCCGGTCGGTCGTCAGCGGGTGCGTGCGCATATACACCGGCGCGTTGTTCTCGTAGAGGCGGCTTTCGCGCAGCAGCCGACCGAAGAAGCGCGGCGCGGCGCTCGGATCGAACCCCGCCTTGGCGAGGATATCGAGCCCGGTGCGATCGGCGTCGTGCTCGAATTCGCGCGAGAACCCGAGCTGCTGCTGCACGGCGAAGGCCTGCCCCCCTACCGCCGCGGCCTCCGAGACCTGTGAGCCGCTGCGCGCGGCGAGGATCGCCAGGATCATCGAGCCGAGCATCACCGCGCTCGTCGTTTTCTGCTTGTCGATGAGCTGCGCGATGTGACGATGGATCACGTGCCCCATCTCGTGGGAGAGCACCGCTGCGAGCTCCGATTCGCTCTCGGCGGTGAGAATGAGGCCGCTGTGCACGCCGATGTAGCCGCCGGGCAGCGCGAAGGCGTTGATGGTCGGATCGCGCAGCACGAAGAAGCGGTAGCGGCGGAACGGCTGGTCGGAAGCCTCGGCGAGCTTGCGCCCCACGGCGTTGAGGTAATCTTCGAGTTCGGGATCGTCGATGTAGCTGGGCTCGCGCTCGCGCACCTGCACCATCACCATGCGGCCGACGTCCTCTTCCTCCTGCGTACTGAAGGCATCGGTGGCCACCGCGCCCAGGTCGGGCAGCTGGTAGGCCCAACCCTGGGCGGTGAAGGCGGCAAGCGAGAAGGAGAGAAGGAGGCGGCGCCACATGCCGCCTATGATAGCGAAAAAGGCAGGGAGTTCACTCCCGCCCATAATAGTCGAGATACCACGCCACGAACTTCCTGATGCCCTCGCGCACGCTGGTCTTGGGGCGGTAGCCCACAGCTACCTCCAGCTCGCTCGTGTCGGCGTAGGTGTCGGGCACGTCGCCCGGCTGCAGGGGAAGGTACTCGCGTTTGGCCTTTTTGCCGAGCGCCTCTTCGAGCGCCTCGACGTAGTCGATGAGCGGCACCGGACGGCTCGCCCCGATGTTGTAGATGCGCCAGGGGGCGCGGCTCGACTGGGGGTCGGGCGCATCGCCCGACCAGTTCGGGTCGGGTTCGGCCGGCTTGGCGGCGAGCCGCAGCACCCCTTCGACGATGTCCTCGACGTAGGTGAAGTCGCGCGTGTGCCGCCCCTCGTTGAAGAGCGGGATGGGCTCGCCGGCGAGGATCTTGCGCGTGAAGATGAAGAGCGCCATGTCCGGCCGTCCCCAGGGGCCGTAGACGGTGAAGAACCGCACCCCCGTCGTCGGAATGCCGAAGAGATGGCTATAGGCGTGCGCCATCAGTTCGTTGGCGCGCTTGGTGGCGGCATAGAATTGCAGCGGATGGTCGGCCGGCTGGTGTTCGGAAAAGGGCAGCCGGGTGTTGGCACCATACACGCTCGAGGTGCTCGCATAGACGAGGTGCGGGTGCGGGTCGGCGGCGCGGCAGCATTCCAATACATTGACGAAGGCGTCGATGTTGCTGCGCACGTAGGCGCGCGGGTTCTCCAGCGAGTAGCGCACGCCCGCCTGGGCGGCCAGATGGATGACCGCGTCGAACCGGTGCGCGGCGAAGCAGGTTTCCAGCACTTCGCGCTCGGCCAGATCCGCCCGGTAGAACGTGTAAGGCGTGCCGGTACGCGCGGCCGTGGCTTCGAGCTCGCGCAGCCGCGCGTCCTTGAGCGCCGGATCGTAGTAGTCGTTTACGACGTCGATGCCGACCACGCCCACGCCCCGTTCGAGCAGGGTGCGCGCCGTGTGAAAACCGATGAAGCCGGCGTTGCCGGTGACGAGGTAGGTGGGCATGGGAGCATCGTTTCCGTCGTTGCGATCCACGAAATTATAAGGTAATCTCATTTTCATCCTCGCCGTTTCGTGCGATTCCATGATCCCCTGGCTCGATCCACGCTTCCCTCCGCGTTTCCCTCCGCCGCAGCAGGCGCTGCCCGAACCCAACGGCCTGCTCGCCGCCGGCGGCAGCCTTGCGCCTTCCTGGCTGCTGGAAGCCTACCGGCAAGGGATCTTCCCCTGGTTCGCGGAAGGGCAGCCCATCCTCTGGTGGAGCCCGGCGCCGCGCCTGGTGCTCGAACCGCAGCGGCTACGGGTGCGCCGTTCGCTGCGCAAGGTGCTGCGCCACCGCGGTTTCGTCACCACGCTGGACGTGGACTTTCCGGCGGTGATCGCCAACTGCGCCCGGCTGCGCTCCGAAGGGACCTGGATCACGCCGGAGATGATAGACGCCTACGTCCGGCTGCACGAGCTCGGTCACGCGCATAGCATCGAGACCTGGCACGAAGGCCGCCTCGTGGGGGGACTCTACGGCGTCGCCCTGGGAGGGGTTTTCTTCGGCGAGTCGATGTTCCACCTCGTACTGGATGCCTCCAAGGTGGCGCTGGTGCGCCTGTGCGCCGAATGCCGTGCGCGCGGCATCGCCCTCATCGACTGCCAGATGAGCACGCCGCACCTTCGCTCGCTGGGAGCCGAGGAGATCCCGCGCGAGGAATTCCTCGCCCGCCTTGCCCGGCTCGTGCCCGAGCGTCCTGAGCCGCAGCACTGGCAGGGGGAGATGCCAGCCGCCGCGCTCGCCGAGGAAAAATCAGGAGGAGCTTGCGCATGAGACACGTCACCCCGCCGGAGATCCTGCGGTTCTACCCTTCCCAGCCCTACCCTTGTCCCTATCTGCCCGAGCGCACGGCGCGCTCCTGCGTGGCCACGCCGGCGCACCTGGTCGATGCCGCCACCTACAGCCGCCTGGTGCGCGAAGGGTTCCGGCGCAGTGGCCATTTCTCCTACGGCATGATCTGCACCCAGTGCGAAGCCTGCGTGTCGGTGCGCGTGCCGGCGGCGCGCTTTCAGCCGGACCGCTCCCAGCGCCGTACCTGGCAGCGCTGGGCCGGCAAGCTCAGCGCCGCCGAGCAGCCGCTCGTCTTCATTCCCGAGCACTTCCGGCTCTACCGCCGCTACGTGATGGCGCGCCACGACGAAGCCGACGAAGACGCCTCGCCCGAGAATTACGAGCAGTTCCTGCTGACCTCGCACATCGACACGCGTCTGGTCGAATTCCGCGACCCCGAAGGGCGGGTGGTGATCGTGAGCCTCGTCGACGTGCTCGACGACGGGCTTTCCTGCGTCTATACCTTCTATGATCCCGACGATCCCCGGGCGGGGTTCGGCACCTGGTCGATCCTATGGCACATCGCCCAGGCCCAGGCGAGCGGTATGCCCTATGTCTATCTCGGCTACTGGATTGCCCGCTCGCGCAAAATGGCGTATAAAGCGCGCTTCCGCCCGCTCGAAGGCTACTGGCGGGGCCGCTGGCTGCCCTTCGAGCGCATCGAACCGCTGTTTCGGACCCTGCCATGATCCCCTACTGCCTCGCCCGGCCGGCGCTCTTCGCCCTCGATCCGGAGACCGCCCACGACCTGACGATCCGCGCCTTTGCCACCCTGGGGCGGATGCTGCCCCCACCAGAGCCGCCACGCCGCGCCCCGATCACCCTCATGGGGCTGGAATTTCCCAACCGCGTCGGGCTCGCCGCCGGACTGGACAAGAACGGCGAGGCGATCGACGGTCTGGCGCGACTAGGCTTCGGGTTCATCGAGGTGGGCACCGTCACGCCGCGGCCGCAGCCGGGCAACCCCAAACCGCGGCTCTTCCGCCTGCCGCAAGCGCGTGCGCTCATCAACCGCATGGGGTTCAACAACGACGGCGTGGATGCCCTGGTCGAGCGGGCGCGCGCCCGCCGCTGGCGCGGCATCCTCGGCATCAACCTCGGCAAGAACGCCGACACGCCCATCGAGCGCGCCCTCGACGATTACCTCCTGGGGCTGCGCCGCGTGTGGACCACGGCCGACTACGTGACGATCAACGTCTCCTCACCCAACACGCGCGCCCTGCGCGAACTGCAGCGCGGCGACTCGCTCGATGCCTTGCTCGCAGGGCTGCGCGAAGAAGCCGAGCGGCTTGCGGCGAGCCAGGGCAAGCGCACGCCGCTCGTGCTCAAGATCGCCCCCGACCTGGAAGAATCCGAGCTCGACCTCATCGCCGAGAAAGTGCTCGCATACCGCATCGACGGCGTGATCGCCACCAACACCACGGTCTCGCGCGAGGGGGTGGCGCAGCTGCCGCATGGCCAGGAAACGGGAGGGCTCTCGGGCGAGCCGCTGCGCGAGCGCGCCACCGCCGTGCTCGCGGCGCTCGCCCAGCGCCTGCAGGGGCGGGTGCCGCTCATTGCCGCCGGCGGCATCCTCTCAGGCGAAGATGCGCGCGCCAAGCTGCGCGCCGGCGCGTCCCTCGTTCAGCTCTACACCGGGCTCATCTACCGCGGCCCGGCGCTGGTGGAGGAATGCCTCAAGGCGACGGAGGAAGAATGCTGCCGATCGACCCACTCGGCGGGGCAGCCTGGCTAGTCGGTGCGGCCGCATTCGCGCCGCTCACGGGAACGCGCGACTCCAGGCGGATGGTGACGCGCCGGTTCTTCTGCCGCCCCTCTTCGGTGGAATTGTCGGCGATGGGACGCTGGTCGGCGTAGCCCACGGCCGCCAGGCGCGAAGGGGCCACGCCTTCCTGGATGAAGAGCTGCACCACCGCCGCCGCGCGCGCCGCCGAGAGCTCCCAGTTGGAAGCGTAGCGCGCGCCGGGACGCAGGGGAACGTTGTCCGTGTGCCCCTCCACCCAGATGGGCGCATCGCCCGTGAAGGCGAGCACGCGCGCCATCTGCCGCAGCGCGGCGATCGCCATCGGCCCGAGCGTGGCCTCGCCGCTGGGAAAGAGGATGCCGGCGTCCATCTCCACCGTCACCCCGAAGGCACCGTCGTTGATCGAGACCTTTCCGGCCTCGATGAGGGGAGAGAGCGCCGAGCGCAGCGCCGTCGCCGTCTGGGCCGTGGTCTGGAGCACCTGACGCACCTGCTCCTCCCCTTCGCGGGGACCTCCTTCCCCCTCGCTCTTGCGCTCGGGCGCCGCGCGGCGCTGCACCGCCAGGGGCAAGCCCTGCACCACCGAAGGCACGACGGTGTCCTTCCCCTCCTGCACCTGGGGCGTGACCAGACCGGCGCGGAACGCCTGGCTCAAGGATTCGGAAATGACGCGGTATTTGCCCTCGTTGGCCGACGTCAGGGCGTACATGACGACGAAGAAGGCAAAGAGCAGCGTGATGAAGTCGGCGTAGCTCACCAGCCAGCGCTCCAGGTTCTCGTGCTCTTCTTCCTTTTTGCCGCGCCGCGCCATGGCACGTCCTCCTTCAGGATTTTTCTTCGGACGGCGCTTCCTCGCCACTTTCGGCGAGATAGGACTGCATGCGGCTCTCGATCAGGCGCGGGTTGTCCCCCTGGGCCACGCCGACGAGGCCATCGACCAGCATCTGCCGCTGGATGACGATGGAACGGATGTAGGTGGTGAGTTTCTTCGAGATAGGGATGAAGATGAGGTTGGCCGAACCCACGCCGTAGATGGTGGCGACGAAGGCCACGGCAATCCCCGCCCCGAGGCGGGCAGGATCGGCGAGGTTCTCCATGACGTGGATGAGCCCCATCACGGCGCCGAGAATGCCGATCGTCGGCGAATAGCCTCCGGCCGATTCCCACACTTTCGCCCGCAGCTTCATCTGCTCCTCGCTCATGTCGATCTCGGTCTCGAGCACCTCCCGCATCCGCGTCGGCTCGATGCCGTCGACGAGCAGCTGCAGCCCTTTCTGCACGAAGGGATCGGCCTCGGCGGCGATGCGCGCTTCCAGCGCGAGCAGACCGTCACGCCGGGCGGTGCGCCCCCAATCGACCACCTTGCCGATCAGTTCCTGGGGGTTGGACGCCGGCGGACGGAAAATCCAGGCCAGCATCTTCACCGCACCGACGAAGACACGCAGCGGCGTTTGCAGCAGCACCGCCCCCGTCGTGCCGCCGATGACGATCAGAAACGCCGTGGGCTGCAGCAGCGAGGAGAGATTCCCCCCTTCGAGGAACTGGCCGACGACGATGGCCGACAAACCAAGGGCGAGGCCGATGAGGCTGGTGACATCCATCAGCGCCCCGTCTCACCGGCAGGCGCCTCGCCGCAGGTCGGCGCATTCTTGGGCGGGCGCCCGCGCCGTCCTCTCGGCAGATGGCCTTCTTCCCCGCCAAGCAGGCGCGCGCGCATGCGCAGGATCGCCTGAGTGTGCAGCTGGGAGACGCGCGACTCGCTCACCCCCAGCACGGCGCCGATCTCCTTGAAATTGAGCTCGTGCTCATAGTAGAGTGAGAGTACCAGTTTCTCTTTCTCCGGCAGACTCTCGATGGTGCGAACGAGCTGGGCGCGCAGCTCGGCCGACTCGGTGAGATCCTGCGGACCGGGTTCGTCGTCGCCCAGATGCCGTTCCAGGAAATCCTCGCCGTCTTCCGGCTCCCGCATCAGATCGTCGAAGTAGAGGATCTGGTGCCCCTTGGCCTGGGAAAGCAGCCGTTGATAGGCTTCCAGGTCCAGGCCCAGCGCCTCGGCCACCTCCCCTTCCGTCGGATGACGGCCGAGGGATTGCTCGAGCGCCGCAATGGCCTCCTCGACGCGGCGCATCTCCTTGCGCACCTGGCGCGGCACCCAGTCGGTCTCGCGCAGGGCATCGATCATCGCCCCGCGAATGCGGGCAAGCGCATACGTCTCGAATTCGGCGCGATCGTCGTCGCGGTAGCGCTCGATCGCCTCGATCAGACCCATCATGCCGCACTGGATGAGATCGTCGAGCCCCACGTTGGGCGGCAGGCGGCTCACGAGGCGCAGGGCGAGGCGCTTCACCATCGGCGCATACGCCTGGACCAACGCCGCCACGTCCGGTTTCCCCGTCTCGTCCACCATCCACGCGATCCTAGGTTTCGACGGATTGCGCGCTACCGCGCCGCGCACCAGCCCCGCCCATAAAGGGGATTTTCCCTCAGCCCGGATTTTTTTGCCAGGGGGGGGAAGGGTGGAAGTCAGCATGATCGCGTCCTTGCCTTCGCACGACCAACTTCCGTCGGCGGCCACCCCTTGGGCAAGGCCATTCCTCCATCGTCCCCCGTCATCGCCTGCCAGGTCGCGGCATCGAGCGCTTCGAGCCGGCACCACCCGGCCAAGCGCAGGGACACCTTACGCCACCACACCCCCTGCAGTTCGCGCACGAAGGTCTCCGCCTCGGCCGCATCTCGTCCGCCCACCGTCACCACGCCCAGGCGAGAGCGCCCGTGCAGGGCGGCATCCTGCGCCCGGGCCAGCGACTCGCGCACGCCATCGGCCGACAGTTCTGCGAGCACCACGGCGCTCGGGGCGCTCGTGAGAAAAGGCGAGGCATCGGCCGTCTCGCCGCGACCGGCGTGCACCAGCACCGTCTCGAAGGGGCGCAGCAAGGTCTGGAACAGGCGCAGGAGGCGCTCGCGCCGCATCTCGTCGAGCAGCGGCAAGGCGAGCGCCGCCGCCTTGACGTTCAAATAGCTCACGCCGCCGGGCAGCGCCACGATGAGACGGATCGCCCGCTCGGTCGAGCCCAGGGCGCTCAGCAGATCGGCGGTGCGGCCGGCACCCGCCGCCTCGGGCAAGGTGGGGCTGGAGACCGCCTCGTCGACCACGAGCACCGGGCCGCTCGAACGCGCGAGCCGCCGCGCGAGCCGCATCGTATGATCCGCCCACCCATTGCCGGCAGGAAACACCGCGCACACGGCGGGTGGGCGCTGCCGGAACAGGCGCCGCAGGGTTCCTGCCTGGTCTCCAAGCATCTCACGCATGATGTTCTCCTTGCTCACGCTCCGACCGCCGCCGCCAGCCACAGCGCCGCCTCGTCGGTGGCCATCGTCACCCGTTCGGCCCCTGCGCCGCGAAAGGCCCGCTGCAGCAGCCAGGCGCGGTTGGGCAAATGCAGATCCTCCGGCACGCGCTGCCCATTGGCGACGTAGTGCACACGCAGCCGGTGCCGGATCGCCACGTCCAGCGCCGCAGCGATGGTGGCCGCTTCATCGACCTTGGTGAAAATGCAGCCAGCGAGCCCTTCGCCGCCGAAGGCGCGGGCGACGTCCTCGAGCGTATCGCCGCGGCTGGTGGCGTTGAGGCACACGAGCCGGCGCACCGGCCCCGCGCCCATGAGCATGGCCACCTGCTCGGACACCGCCTTGTCGCGCTGACTCATGCCGATGGTGTCGATGAGCACCATGTGCCGGCCGCGCAGCTCGCTGAGCGTGGCCCGCAAATCGTTCGCGTCGCGCGCGGCGAACACCGGCACGCCCAGGATACGCCCATAGATGCGCAGCTGCTCGTGGGCGCCGATGCGGTAGCCGTCGGTGGTGATGAGCGCCACCCGAGCCGCGCCGTGGCGTACCACGCAGCGGGCGGCGATCTTGGCGGTAGTGGTGGTCTTGCCCACGCCCGTCGGGCCGACGATGGCGTAGACGCCGCCGCGGTCGATCAGGTCGTCGTCGCTGCCCACCACCTCCAGCCGCGCGCCGAGCCGCGCCATGGCCGCCTCGCGCGCTGCGTCCCAGTCCTCGGTCGCCTCAATGCGGTCGCACACCTCGCGCGCGAGCGCCGGCGAGAACCCCGCTTCCAGCATCTCACCGAGCAGCCGCGCGCGGGCCGGGGCCTTGCGCACCGCCTCGTTCCAGGCGAATCCGGCCAGCTGCCGCTCGATCATTTCCTGGATCTTGCCCAGTTGCCGCGCGAGCAGGACGTTTTGCTCCTGCAGCGCCTCGATGCGCGCCTCCACCGCCGGCGCAGACGGCGGCGCCACGCTCGCCGCGCCGAACCAGCCCGGTTCGCGCAGAGGCTCCGGTGCCGGCGGCTCCTTGCGCGCCGCTTCCATCGCCCGACGGATGCGCTCGGCCTCTTCCTCTTCCTTGCGCACGACGTATTCCGGCGTTTCCATGCGCGGTGGCGCGAACGGCTTGATCTCGGGGGCGCTGCGCCGCTGCGGACCGCGCGAGGAGAGCGTCACCACCGGCTCCTCCTCGGAGGAAGCGGCCTGGGCATAGGCGGCCGCGGCGCGATGGCCCCCTTTTGCCGGTTCCGGAGGACGCGCCGCCGCAGGGGCGGACGAACCGCCGGGCAGCGCCCCCACCGCCTCGGCGGGCAGCGCCAGGATCTCGACTCCCCCTTCGACGGGGCGGTTTGCCAGAACGATCGCATCCGCCCCCAGTTCCTGCTTGAGCTGGCGCAATGCCTCCCGTGCCGTCGGTGCGAAATACCGTTTGACATCCATCTGGCTGCTCCCCGATCCGCGGGCCGTCCGGTCGGCCCCTCGATCCCATTATCGGGTGAATGCCCCTTTTGCCGTCGCATGAAAAAAGCGGGGTAAACCCCGCTTTTCTCCGAGCGCCCGTCTTCTGCCGACCTCACCCCGCAGGCGAGCCGATCATCTCCACGATCTCGATGGAGCGCTCCTCGGGCATCTCGCTGGTGGAGATCACGCGCAGACTCGGTACCGAACGGCGCAAGAAACGCGCGAGCAGCCAGCGCAGCTGCGGCGGCACGAGCAGGATGGGCGCCTGCCCCTGCTGCTCCAGACGCTGCGCCGCCGCGCCGGTCTGACGCAGCAAGGCATCGGCCAGCCCCGGTTCGATCGCCCCGGGCTTGCCGCCGCCCGCGCCCACCGCCTGCATCAGGATGCGCTCGAGCGCCGGATCGAGCATCAGTACCGGCACCTTGCCGCTGCCGGGGGCGAGCGACTGTACGATGGCGCGTCCCAGGGCTTCGCGCACCCGGCTGGTGAGCTCGATCGGATCCTGCGTCTTCGGCGCCCACTCGGCGAGCGTCTCGAGGACGGTGCGCATGTCGCGAATCGCCACCCCCTCTTCCAGCAGATATTGCAGCACCTTCTGCACCGTGGTCACTGGCACCACCGTGGGCACCAGATCCTCGACGAGCTTGGGCGACTCCTTTTTGATGCGATCGAGCAGCGCCTGCGTCTCCTCGCGACCCAGCAATTCGGCCGCGTGCTCGACCAGCACCTGGTTGAGGTGCGTGGCGATGACCGTGGCGGCATCGACCACCGTATAGCCCAGCGCGTGCGCCCGCTCACGCAGCGCGGCGTCGATCCACTGCGCCGGCAGGCCGAAGGCCGGATCCGTGCCGGGGCGCCCCTCGATGGTGCCGAGCACCTGCCCCGGATTGATCGCCAGATATTGCCCTGGATAAACCTCGCCGCTGCCGATCTCCACCCCCTTGAGCAGGATACGGTAGGCGTTGGGCCGCAGCTCGAGGTTGTCGCGAATGTGTACCGGCGCCGGCAGAAAACCCACTTCCTGGGCAAAGCGCTTGCGCAAGCCCCGGATCCGCTTCAGGAGCTCGCCGCCCTGCGATTGATCGACGAGCGGAATCAGGCGGTAGCCCACCTCCAGGCCCAAGACATCCACCGGCTGCACGTCGTCCCAGCTCGCCTCCACCACCTCTTCCTTCGGCGGGGGCGGCGCCGCCGCGGCCGCCGCCGGCGCCGCCGTCTCTTCGCGCTCCTGCGCCCAACGCTTCCAGGCAAGCCACCCCAGGCCGCCGCCGATGAGCAGGAAGACGAAGTTCGGCATCCCCGGGATCATGCCCAGCAGCACGAGGATGCCCGAGGAGAGCGCCAGCACCCGCGGGTTGGTGAACACCTGCTGGATCATGAGATCGCCCAGATCCATCGACTCCTCGCCCACCCGGGCCACCACCATGCCCGAGGCGATCGACACCATGAGCGCCGGGATCTGCGCCACCAGACCGTCGCCGATCGTCAGGATCACGTAGGAGTCGATCGCACGCGACAGATCCATGCCGTGTCCGGCCACGCCGACGATGAGCCCGCCGATGATGTTGATGAGCAGGATGAGGATGCCGGCCACCGCGTCGCCGCGCACGAATTTCGACGCACCGTCCATCGCGCCGTAGAAATCCGCCTCCTGCGCGATCTCCTTGCGCCGGCGCCGCGCCTCCGCCTCGTCGATGAGGCCGGCGTTCAGATCCGCGTCGATCGCCATCTGCTTGCCGGGCATCGCGTCGAGCGTGAAGCGCGCGCTCACCTCGGCGATGCGTCCCGCGCCCTTGGTGATCACCACGAAGTTGATGATCACCAGGATCACGAACACCACGATGCCGATGGCCATGTTGCCGCCAACGAGGAAATGCCCGAAGGACTCGATCACCCGCCCGGCCGCATCCGGCCCCGTGTGACCGTGCAACAGCACCACCCGGGTCGAAGCCACGTTCAGCGACAGGCGCAACAAGGTGGTGACCAAGAGCACCGTCGGGAAGACCGAAAAATCCAACGGGCGCACGGTGTACATCGCCACCAGCAGCACCACCACCGACATGGCGATGTTGAAGGTGAAGAAGAGATCGAGCGCGAAGGGCGGCAGCGGCAGCACCATCATCGCCAGCACGGCGAAGATGAACACCGGCGCGGCCAGCAGCCGCAGCTTCGCCGGCACGAACCACGTCCGCCAATCGATCAAGGCCCGCTCACCTGCTGCCATCGCCCCGCTCCATCGCTGCGCTCATCACGCTCCATGCTCCCCGTCTTCATCCGCCGCCGCCACTTCGCCCGGATCGAGCTCCGGCGGCACCGGAACCTCCTGCGGCGGCTGCGGCTTGGGTCCGCCCACGGCCATCCAACGATCCAATTGGAACACATAAGCGAGGATCTCGGCCACCGCCGCGAAGAGCGTAGGCGGAATCGTCTGGCCGATGTCGACGTGCGCATAGAGCGCCCGCGCCAAGGGCGGCGCCTCCACCCGCGGCACCTCGGCCTCATCGGCAAGCTCACGGATCTTCTGCGCGATCACCCCCCGGCCCTTGGCCACCACCACCGGCGCGGCCATGGTTTTTTGATCATACTTCAAGGCCACGGCGAAGTGCGTCGGGTTGGTCACCACCACGTCGGCCTTGGGCACCTCCTCCATCATGCGCTTGCGCGCCATTTCGCGCTGCATCGAACGGATGCGCGCCTTGAGGTGTGGATCGCCTTCCTGTTCCTTGTATTCCTGCTTGACCTCTTCCTTGGTCATGCGCAGGTTCTTGTAGTATTGCCACAGCTGGAACGGGACATCCACCGCCGCGATCAAGGCGAGCCCCGCCACGATCAGCACCGCCCCGAAAACCATCTCGTGCAGGAAACTCGCCGCCGCGTCGTTCACAGGCAACGCCGCGAGCGAGAGCACCGTATCGCGCTCCCGCCGAAAGGTCACCCAAACCATCCCCGCCACCGCTGCCACTTTCAGCAGCGACTTCACCACCTCCATCGCCCCTTGCAGCGAGAACATGCGGCGCAGTCCGTTCATCGGATCGAGCCGCTCCAAGCGGAAACTCAGAACCTTGGGGGAAAACACCAGGCCGCCCAGCAGGAGCGGACCGGCCACCGCCGCCACCAGCAAGACGAGGAAGATCGGGGCAAACGTGAGCAGCGACTCGACGAACACCCGGCGCAGCAGCCATAGCACGCGAACCGGATCGAAAGCCGTATCGTGCTCGAACGCGAATCCGTCGGCGAGCACCCGCACCCAACGCCGCCCCATCCATTCCCCGGCGAGCAAGAGCGTCATCACGCCGGCGAAGAGCACGAGAAAAGTCCCGAGTTCGCGCGAATGCGGGACCTGCCCCTCCTCGCGCGCCTGCTCTAGCCGCCGCGCCGAAGGCTGTTCGGTCTTTTCGAGATCGCTCTCTTCGGCCACGCCGTGGCCCTCCCACTACCCGACCCTTTCATGATCGCAGCCGCGACGGCAAGGTCAACGGCAGAAAAACGCCCCCGAAGAACGGCATTTCCCCTGTTTGGACGTAAAAAAGCGGGAACCGGCCCACTTGCCGGTTCCCGCCCTTCTCGGCGCAGGAGCGATCAGGCTTTGTCGAAGCGGAAGATGCCGTTCTCCACCGTGACGCGAATCCTGTCCTTCGGTCCGAAGCGCCCTTCCAGGATCGCCTTGGCGAGCGGGTTCTCGATGAGGTCCTGGATCGCGCGCTTCAAGGGACGCGCACCGTAGACCGGATCGTAGCCCGCCTTGGCGAGTTCGCGCAGCGCCTCTTCCGTCACCTCCAGGGTCATGTCCATGCGCGCGAGCCGCGCCTCGAGCCGGCGCAGCTGGATGCGCGCCACTCCGGCGATGTGCTCCTCGGCGAGCGGATGGAACACCACCACCTCGTCGATGCGGTTGAGGAACTCGGGCCGGAAGAACCCGCGCACCTCGGCGAGCACGGCCAACTTGATCACCTGATAGTCGTCCCCCGACATCTGCATGATGCGCTGGCTGCCGAGATTGGACGTCATCACGATCACCGTGTTGCGGAAGTCCACCGTGCGCCCCTGTCCGTCGGTGAGCCGACCGTCGTCGAGCACCTGCAGCAGCACGTTGAACACGTCCGGGTGCGCCTTCTCCACCTCGTCGAAGAGGATCACGCTATAGGGCTTGCGCCGCACCTGCTCGGTGAGATAGCCCCCTTCCTCGTAGCCGACGTAGCCCGGAGGCGCACCGATGAGCCGCGCCACGGAGTGTTTCTCCATGTACTCGCTCATGTCGACGCGGATCATGTGATCCTCGGAATCGAAGAGGAAGTCGGCGAGCGCCTTGCACAGCTCCGTCTTCCCGACCCCCGTAGGTCCGAGGAAGAGGAAGGAGCCGATGGGACGGTTCTCGTCGCCCAACCCCGCGCGCGAGCGCCGGATGGCGTCGGAGACCAAGCGTACCGCCTCGTCCTGTCCCACCACCCGCTGATGCAGATGCTCTTCCATCTTGAGGAGCTTTTCGCGCTCGCTCTGCATCATCTTGCTCACGGGAATGCCCGTCATGCGCGAAACCACCTCGGCGATCTCTTCGGCGCCGACCTGGGTGCGCAAGAGCTTGAACGGCGCGCCGGATTTCTCCGCCTCCTCGGCCTGCTTCAGCTCGGCCTCGAGCTGCGGCAGCCGTCCATATTGGATCTCGGCCACTTTGTCGAGCAGCCCCTTGCGCTGATACTCCAGCATCTGCGCGCGCAGCCGGTCGATCTCTTCCTTGAGGTGCTTGGTCCCCTGGATGCGCGCCTTCTCGGCCTTCCACACCTCTTCGAGCTCGCTGTATTCGCGTTGCAACCGCTCGAGCTCTTCCTCGATGAGCTTCAGGCGCCGCTGCGAGGCCTCGTCCTTCTCCTTCTTCACCGCCTCGCGCTCGATCTTGAGCTGGATGATGCGCCGCTCGAGCTTGTCGAGCGCCTCCGGCTTGGAGTCGATCTCCATCTTGATGCGCGCGGCCGCCTCGTCGATGAGGTCGATCGCCTTGTCCGGCAGGAAGCGATCGGTGATGTAGCGGTGCGAGAGCTCGGCCGCGGCGACGATGGCCGGGTCGGTGATCTCCACCCCGTGGTGGATCTCGTACTTCTCCTGCAGACCGCGCAAGATGGCGATGGTCTGCTCCACCGTGGGTTCTTCCACCATCACTTTCTGGAAGCGGCGCTCGAGCGCGGCATCCTTCTCGATGTACTTGCGGTACTCGTCGAGCGTGGTCGCGCCGATGCAATGCAGCTCACCGCGCGCGAGCGCAGGCTTGAGCATGTTGCCCGCATCGAGCGCCCCTTCGGCCTTGCCCGCACCCACCACGGTGTGGATCTCGTCGATGAAGAGGATGATGCGCCCCTCTTCCTTGGTGATCTCGGTGAGGATGGCCTTCAGGCGCTCCTCGAACTCGCCGCGGTACTTGGCCCCGGCAATGAGCGCGGCCATGTCGAGCGCCAGGATGCGCTTGTCGCGCAGACTCTCGGGAACCTCGCCGTTGACGATGCGCTGCGCCAGCCCCTCGACGATGGCGGTCTTGCCCACGCCCGGCTCGCCGATGAGCACGGGGTTGTTCTTGGTGCGCCGCTGCAGGATCTGGATGGTGCGCCGGATCTCGTCGTCGCGCCCGATCACCGGATCGAGCTTGCCGCGGCGCGCCCGCTCGGTGAGGTCGATGGTGTACTTCTCCAATACCCCGCGCTGCGCCTCGGCCTCGGGCGTCTCCACCTTTTGCCCGCCGCGCATCTGCTCGATGGCCGCCTCCAGCGCCTTGCGGTTCAGGCCGTGCTCACGCGCGATGCGCCCCGTCTCGCCCTTGTCCTCGGTGAGCGCGAGCAGGAACATCTCGGTGGCGATGTAGGGGTCGCCGCGCTTCTGCGCCTCGCGGTCGGTGAGGTTCAGGAGATTGGCCAGATCGCGCCCGATCTGCACCTCCCCACCCGTGCCCTGCACCTGCGGCAGCGCATCGATCGCCTGGTGCAGCGCCGCCTTGAGCCCGGCCACATTGACGCCGGCGCGCTGCAGCAGGCTCACGGTGGAGCCGTCTTCCTGCTCGAGCAGCGCCAGCAGCAGATGCTGCGGCTCGATGAACTGGTTGTCGTGCCCCACCGCGATGCTCTGCGCCTCTTGCAGCGCCTGCTGGAACTTGGTGGTGAGCTTGTCGAATCTCATGGAAGACTCCGTCGAAGGAAAGTGATCGATGCCCTGTATATAGGCTCCGGACCGGCGAAATTCAAGACCGACGGAGAAAAAATGACAAATTGATTATACGATGGCATTGTGCGCTGCATCACTTTTTTCTTGCACCCCTGCATGAACGATGCTATAGTAAAAAGAAAAAGTTTTTTCGATGTCGTTACCACCTACTTCGGGAGCCAATCATGAAGAATCAGACCAATTTCGCGCAATTGCAGCAAAAACAGCTGGAAAACGCGATGAAATTCACCCAGATGGCCATCGACAATACCCAGCGCCTGCTCGCGCTGCAGATCGAAACCGCCAAGGCGCTCTTCGAAGAAGGTGCGCGCAGCACCCAAGCCCTGCTCGCCGCCCAGGCCCCCGAAGAGCAGCTCAAGCTGCGTCAGGAATTCGCGCAGAAATCGGCCGAGAAAATCATGGGCTGCATCAACGAGATCGCCCAGCTCACCGTCAAGGCCCAGGCCGAGCTCAACCGCCTCGTCTCCGAGGCGATCACCACGGGTTCCCAGGAATGGACGCAGGCCATGCAGTCGCTCGGCACCAACCTGCCGAAAATGGGCGGTGAAGACCCGATGAAAGCCGTGCAGAGCGCGATCGACCAGTCCCGCGCCGTGCTCGAGCAGATGTCGAAGATGACCACCGAAGCCTGGCAGAACATGATCTCCGGCGCCCAGCAAACGCAAGGCGGCGCCAAGAAGTAATCGCCCCCTACGAAGCGGGCGGGCCGCTCACCAGCGGCGTGCCCGTTTTTCGTCCGACTCCCTCGCCTCGACCCAACGGGCGACCCCTTCCGTTTCTTCCTTCTTCCAGAAGGGCGCCTCGGTCTTGAGGCGATCGATCAAAAATTCACACGCCGCAAACGCATCTGCGCGATGGCGACTCGCCACGCCCACGAACACGATGCGCTCGCCCGGCATCAATCGCCCCACGCGGTGGATCACCGTCACTGCGATCAAAGACCAACGGCGGCGCGCCTCCTCGACCAGAGCCTCGAGCGACTTCTCGGTCATGCCGGGATAATGCTCCAGAGTCATCGACCGCACTTCGCCGCCGCGCACGGTGCCGACGAAGCTCACCACGGCGCCCACCTCGGGCGAAGCCCCCTGTAGCCGTTCGTCTTCGGCCCCCACGTCGAAGTCTTCGATCTGCACCCGGACGGTCCACATCGTCTCACCCCCCCGTCACTGGTGGGAAAAACGCCACCTCGTCGCCGTCCCGCACCGGTTCGTCCCAGGCGCAGAGCGCCTGGTTGCGGGCACAGCGCAGCGTCTTCCACGTCACGAGCGGCGCCCACGCCTCTCCCCTGGCACCGAGCCAGGCGCGCAGCGCCGCCATCGTCTCGACCCCCGCCGGCAGCGCCACCGATTCCTCGGCGAGCGGCAAGGCATCGCGCAGCGCCGCGAAATAGAGCACTCTCACCGCCATCTCTGCCCCTCC
The DNA here is from genome assembly GCF_054823945.1 of Tepidiphilus sp. HLB4. NCBI lineage: Bacteria > Pseudomonadati > Pseudomonadota > Hydrogenophilia > Hydrogenophilales > Hydrogenophilaceae > Tepidiphilus > Tepidiphilus sp. HLB4. The sequence goes on from NZ_JSYB01000094.1 coordinate 60,012, forward strand.
TTCCCTTCGATCCTCATCCCAGCAAACGCGCAAAAGGACGGTAGCGGACCAGGTCCCCTTCGCGGATAGGGGTGGCCGGCGGCACCTCGACCAGGCCGTCGGCCCAGACGAGGGAAGCGAGCATCGCCGATCCCTGATCGGGATGGAGCACCGCCCGACCCCGGGCATCGAGCCGGGCCCGCAGGAATTCCCGCCGTGGATCGGCCTTCAGGCGGGTGAAGCCCGCCTCCACCCACAGGGGCGGATCCAGCACTTCCCGCACCCCTTGCAGGCGCAACAGGAACGGACGGACGAAGAGGACGAAGGTGACGAAAGCGGAGACCGGATTCCCCGGCAGCCCCAGGAAGTGCGCCGCCCCGAGGCGCCCGTAGGCAAGCGGCTTGCCCGGCTTGATCGCCAGTTTCCACAGGTCCAGCCGCCCTTCCTGCCGCACGGCGGCCACGACGTGATCCTCCTCCCCTACGGAGACCCCGCCACTCGTCAGGACGACGTCCGCCCCGTCGGCCGCCCGCCGCAGCGCCGCCCGGGTTTCTTCGAAACGATCCGGCACCACGCCGTAATCCTCGACCAGGCAGCCGAGCTCTTTGAGCAAGGCGCGCAGCAGATAGCGGTTCGAATTGTAGATCTGGCCTGGACCGAGCGGCTGTCCCGGCATCACCAGCTCGTCGCCCGTCGAAAAGAGCGCCACGCGGACGCGGCGGCGCACCGGCAGGGTAGCATACCCCACGGCGGCCGCAAGGCCCAGCGCCTGCGGACTCAGGCGGGTGCCCGCCGTCAGGATCTCGCATCCCAGGGCGATTTCACTGCCCGCCCGCCGCACCGATTCCCACGGCTGCGGAACGTGGTGGAAGATGACTTCTTCCCCTTCCACCTCCACCCGTTCCTGCATCACGACCGCATCGGCCCCCTCGGGCAAGGGCGCACCGGTAAAGATGCGCGCGGCGCTGCCTGGCTCGAGCGGCACGCCGACCGAGCCCGCCGGAATCCGCTGGCGCACCGGCAGCCGAACGCCAAGGTGGGCGACGTCGGCACAGCGCACGGCGTAGCCATCCATTGCCGCCGTGTCCTGGCGGGGCAAGGCGATCGGCGAGTAGAGGGTCTCCGACAAGACGCGCCGCTCCGCCTCCAGCGTCTCGATCAGTTCTTCTTCGAGCACCGGCTCCGCGGCCGCAAGCAAGCGGGACAAACCCTCTTCGAACGACATCAGGCTTTGCGCCATTTCTTTTTCCTCTCTTGGGGATTCATTGCGTCTCGCCTCCCGCCGCGTCCAGCGGCGGAGCCGATCCTCCGCCGGCCTCGCGGGCAAGCGCCGCCAGGAAGGTCTCTGCCCGCGCCACTTCGCGCAGCCGCGCCATGGGCGGCAGGCTGGACCACAGAATCTTACCGTAACCGCGGGTAGCCATGCGCGGATCGCAGATACACAGCACGCCGCGGTCGCGCTCGCTGCGGATGAGCCGTCCCGCGCCCTGTTTGAGCTGGATGGTGGCGCGCGGCAGCTGCAGCAGGGCGAAAGGGGATTCGCCCTGCGCCGCGAGCCGGGCCATGCGCGCGGCGAGCACGGGATCGTCGGGCGGAGCGAACGGCAGCTTGTCGATGATGACGAGCGAGAGCGCCTCACCGGCGACGTCCACCCCTTCCCAGAAACTCTGGCTGCCGACGAGCACGGCGTGCGGCGTGGTGCGAAAGCGTTCGAGCAAGGCATGACGCGATCCTTCGCCCTGCACCAGCACCGTATACCCGGCCCCCAGGCGCGCGCGCAAGCCCTCACCCAGGCGCTGCATCGCCTTGAGCGAGGTGCACAGCACGAACGCCCGCCCTTCGGCGGCACGGATCAGCCGCTCGGCGACTTCCTCCACCGCCGGCAGATGCTGCGGCGAACCCGGCTCCGGCATCCCTTGGGGCACCAGTAACAAAGCCTGGCGGCGATAGTCGAACGGACTCGCCCAGATCCCCTCCTGCACCGGCAGCTCCTCGTCGAACAGCCCCAGGTCGCGGCGAAAATGCGCGAACGACCCAGCCACCGCGAGCGTGGCCGAAGTCATCACCCAGGCCCGCTCCCCGCCGGCAAGGAGCCGGGAAAACGCCGGCCCCGCTTCGATCGGCGTACGGTGCAAGGTGAAGCGCGTGCCCACCGCCTCCACCCAATGCACGAAACGCTCCTCCCCCTCGCCCCACTGGGCGAGCAGGTGCTCCAGCGCTTCGGCCCGAGTCGCGAGCCGCGGCAGGTTCTCGCTGCGTTCCTGCTGGCTTGCCAGCGCTTCGCGCAAGGCCGCCGCGCTCGCCGACAAGGTCTGCAGGGCCGAGGCGAACCCGGCGGCCTGCTCCAGCGCCTGCTGCCGCGGCCAGCGCACGGTCTCGGCCGGCAGGCTCAGCCGCAGGTCCTTCACCGCCTTGTCGAAGGCGTCGATCGCCTCGCGCAAGGGCCGGAAATCCGGTGCCGCCACCAGCGCCTCCACCCGGGCATCGCGCACGAGCTCGAAGCACTGGCTCGACGCCAGGCTCTCGCCGAAGAACACCGCCGCGAGCTCGGGCAGCTGGTGCGCCTCGTCGAACACCACCAGGTCCGCATCCGGCAAAAGGCCGCCCACCCCCTCGTCGCGCAGCACCAGATCGGAGAAAAAGAGGTGGTGGTTCACCACCACGCACTCGGCCTCCTGCGCCGCGCGCCGCGCCTTCATGAGGAAGCACTCCTGCCAGTGAGGGCAATCCTGGCCGAGGCAGTTGTCACGCGAGGAGGTGGCGAACGTCCAGGCGAAGGCATCCTCGGGCACTTCGGAGCATTCGGCCTTGTCCCCTGAAGCCGTGTGCTGGGCAAAGCGCGCGATGAGCCGCAAGAGCGCGGCGTCCTCGGCGGTGGCGAAGCGGCCGTGGGCGAGATTGCGTTCGAGGTGATAGTGGCAGACGTAGTTCTGGCGCCCCTTGAGGAGCGCCGTGCGCACCGGAATCTTCAACGCCTCCTTCAGGCGCGGCAGGTCGCGGTGAAAGAGCTGATCCTGCAAGGTCTTGGTGCCCGTCGACACGATCACCTTGCGCCCGGAGAGCAAGGCCGGCAGCAGATAGGCGAAGGTCTTGCCGGTGCCGGTACCGGCTTCGGCCAGCAACACCGCCTTCTCCTCGATGGCGCGGGCCACCGCGAGCGCCATCTCGTGCTGCTGCGGCCGATGGACGAACCCGGGAATCGCCGCGGCGAGCCGCCCGCCCGGGCCGAGCTCCTCTTCGATGCGCGCCGCGAGCGTCTCCCCGTCCATCTCCCCTTCCGTCAGTCGGGCCGGTGCGCTTCGGCGAGGTACTCGCGCGTGCGCATCTCGATCAGGCGGCTCGCGGTGCGGGCGAACTCGTGCGCGTTCAAGCCCTCGCGATAGAGCTCCTGCGGCTCGGCCTCGGCGGTGGCGATCAGTTTCACCCGATGATCGTAGAGCACGTCGATGAGCCAGGTGAAGCGCCGCGCCTGCGAGGCCTGCGCCGGCCCCATGCGGGGAATGCCGCTCAGGAGCACCGTGTCGTGCTCGCGCGCGATCTCGAGATAATCGTTCTGCGAGCGCGGCCCGTCGCACAGCGCTGCAAAGGTGAACCAGATCACGTCCTGGTGCCTGCCGAGATAGGGAATCTCGCGCTCGAAGAGCTCGAGCCTGCCCGGCACAGGATCTTGGCCCGTCAGGCGCCGGAAGTCCTCCCGCAACTTCGCCTCGTTCTCGGGCGAAGGAGGAACGAGGTAGAGCTCGACGTTCTCCAGGGTGCGCAGGCGGTAGTCGGTGCCGGAATCGACCTCCAGCACGTCGAAGGTGCGTTCGATGAGCGCGATGGTGGGCAGAAAATTCACCCGCATGAGCCCGTTGGGATAGAGCCCGTGCGGGGGATAGTTCGAGGTGAGCACGAAGACCACGCCGCGCGCGAGCAGCGCCTCCAGGAGCCGCCCCAGGATCATGGCATCGGCGATGTCCGAGACGTGGAATTCGTCGAAACACAGCAGCCGCACCTCGGCGGCGATGTCCTCGGCCACCTTCGCCAAGGGATCGGGCACTTCGCGGTGCCGCCGCAGGTCTTCATGCACGCGCTGCATGAAGGCATGGAAATGCACCCGGCGCTTGGCGGCAAAGGGACAAGCGGCAAAGAACACGTCCATCACGAAGCTCTTGCCGCGCCCCACCCCGCCCCAGAGGTAGACGCTGCGCACCGCCGGCTCGGGCGGCGCCGTCTCCTTGGCCGCAAAGACGCGGCGCAGCAAGCCCAGCGGCGAGCGCGACGATCCTTCGGTGCGCGACCGGGCCCCTGCGCCGCGGCACAGGTCCTCGCACAGCCGCTGGAGGCGCTCGACGGCGCGGCGCTGCGCCGGATCAGGACGATAGCCCCGCTCGGCGAGCGCCGCCTCATAGGCCGCGACGATGTCGCCCGCCGCAGCCGCAACCTGCTCGGCCATCAGAAATGCAGAGGCCGGCGATCGACCGCCAGCGCCGCCTCGTGCATCACCTCGGACAGCGTCGGGTGGGCATGGCAGATGCGCGCAATGTCCTCGGCAGCGGCGCCGAACTCCAGCGCTACCACCGCCTCGGCGATGAGCTCGGAGGCGTTCGCCCCGATGATGTGCACGCCCAGGATACGGTCGGTCTTGGCACAGGCGATCATCTTGATGAAACCCTGCGGCGCCCCCATGCCCAACGCCCGACCGTTGGCAAGGAAGGGGATCTTGCCGACGCGATACTCCGCGCCCTCGGCCTTGAGCTGGGCTTCGGTCTTGCCCACCCAGGCGATCTCCGGCGCCGTATAGATCACCCACGGGATGGCGTCGTAATTCACGTGCCCCGCCTGCCCGGCGATGCGCTCGGCCACCATCACCCCTTCTTCCATCGCCTTGTGCGCGAGCATGGGACCGCGCACCACGTCGCCCACCGCCCAGACGTTGGGCAGGTTGGTGCGGCAGTGCTCGTCGACCGCGATCTGGCCGCGCTCATTGACCTGCAACCCGATCTCCTCGGCGCCGAGCCCTTCGGTATTGGGCACACGACCCACCGAGACGATGACCCGGTCGGCCTCCAGCGTCTGCTCCTTGCCCTCCTGGTCGCGGTAGCGCAAGATCGCCCCGTCCCCCTTCAGCTCGGCCCCCTCGATGGTGACGCCGAACTGGAACTTCAACCCCTGTTTGGTGAAGAGCGACAGTGCCTCCTTGGCCACGTCCGCGTCGGCGGCGGCAAGGAAGTCGGGCAGCGCTTCGAGGATGGTTACTTCCGACCCCAGACGGCGCCACACCGACCCCATCTCGAGCCCGATCACGCCCGCGCCGACGATGACGAGCCGCTTGGGCACGACCTGCAGCTCGAGCGCTCCCACGTTGTCGCACACGATGCGGTTGTCTACCGGCAGGTTTGGCAGGTGACGCGCCTTGGAGCCAGTGGCCACGATCACGTGCTTGGCGAGCACCGTTTCCTCGCCCACGCGGATTTGCCAGGATTCCCCCTCGCGGCCGAGAAACTGCCCGTGGCCCGGCAGCAAGCTCACCTTGTTCTTGCGAAAGAGCCCCTTGATCCCCTGGGTGAGCTGGGTGACGATGCCTGCCTTGCGCTGTATCATCGCCGGCACGTCGATCGCGAGCCCCTGGACACGAATGCCTTGGCCGGCAAACGTATGCGCCGCCTCTTCATAGAGGTGCGACGTGTGCAGCAGCGCCTTCGACGGAATGCAGCCCACGTTGAGGCAGGTGCCGCCCAGGCGCGGTTCGCCCTTGGGGTCGGCATACGGGTTGGATTCACAACAAGCGGTCTTGAAGCCGAGCTGTGCGGCGCGGATGGCCGCGACGTAACCGCCGGGCCCGCCGCCGATCACCAGTACGTCGAAACTTTGCATCGATCCTTCCTCCTCGTGACGAAAAAGGGGCGGCCCGCGCCGCCCCCGCGGCACTCACACGCCAAAGAGCAGGCGCGCCGGATCTTCCAGAGCCTCTTTGATCGTCACGAGTCCCAGCACCGCCTCGCGCCCGTCGATGATTCGATGGTCGTACGAAAGCGCCAGGTAGTTGATCGGACGGATCACGATCTGGCCGTTCTCGACCACCGGGCGGTCTTTGGTGGCGTGGATGCCGAGGATGGCCGATTGCGGCGGGTTGATGATCGGCGTGGAGAGCATGGAGCCGAACACCCCGCCGTTGGAGATGGAGAAGGTGCCTCCGGTGAGCTCTTCGAGCGACAGACGCCCATCCTTGGCCTTGGCACCGAACTCGGCGATCTTCTGCTCGATCTCGGCCATGGAGAGCTGGTCGGCGTCGCGCAGGATGGGCACCACCAGACCGCGCGGCGAACCCACGGCGATGCCGATGTCGATGTAGCCGTGGTAGATGATGTCGTCGCCATCGACCGAGGCGTTGAGGATGGGAAACTTCTTCAAGGCGGCGCAGGCGGCCTTGACGAAGAAGCTCATGAAGCCAAGGCGCACGCCGTGTTCCTTCTCGAACTTCTCGCCGTACTTCTTGCGCAGCTCGATGACCGCGGCCATGTTGACCTCGTTGAAGGTGGTCAGCATGGCGTTTTCGTTCTTCGACTGCAGCAGGCGTTCGGCGATGCGCTTGCGCAGCTTGGTCATGGGCACGCGCTGCTCGGGGCGCTCCCCGCTCACCGCAACGGGCGGTACCACGGGCGCAGCCGCAACGGCAGGCTTGGCAGCCGCCGGCTGGGCGGCGAGCGCGTCTTCCTTGGTGATCCGGCCGCCGCGTCCAGTACCGGCGACGCTCTCGGGCGCCACCCCTTTTTCTTCCAGGATCTTGCGCGCGGCGGGGCTCGCCACGGCAGCCGTCGCTGCGGCTTGGGCCGCGGGCTGGGCCGTCGGTGCAGGCGCCGCAGCCGCCGCCGGCTCACCGGCAGACGGTTTGGCCTCGGTATCGATCTGGGCGATCACCTCGCCCGAGGTGACGGGAGCCCCATCCCCCTTGAGGATCTTCACCAGCACCCCATCGGCGGGGGCGGGCGTCTCGAGCACCACTTTGTCGGTCTCGATATCGACGAGGTTCTCGTCGCGACGGACGAATTCCCCTTCCTTCTTGTGCCAGGCCACCAGCGAGGCTTCGGCCACCGATTCGGACAGCTGCGGCACTTTCACTTCGATCAACATATCATTCTCCTGACGGTCTGGTAGGCGCTCAATCGGCCAGGATCGGGCCAAACGCCCCCTCGATCACGGCTTTCTGCTGTGCCACGTGCTTGGCGAGATAGCCCACGGCGGGCGAGGAACTGGCTGGGCGAGACACGAGCAACAGCCGACGACCGCGCCCGAGCTCGTTCTTCAGGTGCTGGCGCGACAGCAGCCAGTACCACACGCCCTGGTTGCGCGGCTCTTCCTGTACCCAGACGAGTTCCTTGGCCTGGGCGAAAGGCTTGAGGGCGGCGTTGAGCGCCTCGGCCGGGAAGGGATAGAGCTGCTCCAACCGGATGATGGCCGTATCGTCGATCCCTTTCTCGCGCCGGTAGGCGAGCAGCTCGTAATAGATCTTGCCCTGGCACAGCAGCACGCGCTTGACCTTCTTCGGCGCGAGCTCTTCGACTTCGCCGATCACGGTCCGATAGCCGCCGCGCAGGAAGTCCTCCATGGGGGAAGCGGCCTCTTTCAGGCGCAGCAGCGACTTGGGCGTGAACACCACCAGAGGTTTGCGCACGCGCCGCAGCATCTGGCGGCGCAGCAGATGGAAGATCTGCGCTGCGTTGGTAGGCACGCACACCTGCCAGTTGCGCTCGGCCGACAGCTGCAGATAACGCTCGATGCGCGCCGAAGAGTGCTCGGGCCCTTGCCCTTCATAGCCGTGCGGCAGCAGCAAGGTGAGCCCGCACAAGCGCCCCCACTTGGCTTCGCCCGAGGCGATGAACTGGTCGATCACCACCTGCGCGCCGTTGGCGAAATCGCCGAACTGTGCCTCCCAGATGGTGAGCTGGTTCGGCTCGGTGATGGCATAGCCGTAGTCGAAGCCCAGCGTCCCTTCTTCCGAGAGGGTGGAATCGTAGACGTAGAACGGCGCCTGCCCTTCCTGGATGTTCTGCAGCGGAACGTAGGTGCCTTCGTCGCGCCGCTCGCGCTTCTGGTCGTGCAGCACCGCGTGGCGGTGGAAGAAGGTACCGCGGCCCACGTCCTCGCCCGAGAGCCGCACGCCGAACCCTTGCGCGACCAAGGAAGCATAAGCGAGATTCTCGCCAAAGCCCCAGTCGGCCGGCATCTCGCCACGCCCCATCGCCCGCCGGTCCTCGATGATCTTCTGCACCCGCGGATGCAGCTCGAAACCTTCGGGGATCGTGGTGAGCCGCTCGGCCAGGCGCCGGTATTCGGCCGCCGGAATGGACGTGTCGCACTCGTCGGTGTATTCCTGCCGGATGAACGGGGTCCAGTCGATGGCGTGCTTGCGCACGACGTTGGCCACTACCGGGTTGTAGAGGAGCTCGCCCCGGTCGAGATGTTCGCGGTATTCCTGGATGTAGCGCTCGGGGTCGTCCGGGGCGATCACGCCGCTCTGCACGAGGTGATCGGCATAGAGTTTGCGCGTACCCGGATGCTGCCGGACACGGCGATACATCAGCGGCTGGGTCACCGCCGGCTCGTCCTGTTCGTTGTGCCCGAGCTTGCGGAAGCACACGATGTCCACCACCACGTCTTTCTTGAACTCCTTGCGGAATTCCATGGCGAGCTGCATCACGAAGGCCACCGCCTCGGGATCGTCGCCATTGACGTGGAAGATGGGCGCCTCCGCCATCTTGAAGATGTCGGTGCAGTAGGTCGAGGAGCGCAGGTCGCGCGGATCGGACGTGGTAAAGCCGATCTGGTTGTTGATGACGATATGCACCGCGCCGCCCACGCCATAGCCGCGCGTCTGGGCAAAGTTGAGCACCTCCTGGTTCACCCCCTGCCCGGCCACCGCCGCGTCGCCGTGGATGATGATCGGCACGACCTGATCCTTGGCTTCCGCCGGGTCGCGGCGCTGCTGGCGGGCGTAGGCCGAGCCGAGCACGACGGGGTTGACGATCTCGAGGTGCGAGGGGTTGAACATGAGCGAGAGGTGCACCGGCCCGCCCGGGGTGAGCACGTCGCTCGAAAAGCCCATGTGGTACTTCACGTCGCCGGCGGTGAGCTCTTCGGCCTTCTTGCCTTCGAATTCGGCAAAGAGCATGGCCGGCGGCTTGCCCAGGACATTGACCAGCACGTTGAGACGCCCGCGGTGCGCCATGCCGATGACGACCTCCTGCGCCCCGTGCCGGCCGGCCACGCGGATCGCCTCGTCGAGCGCAACGATGGCCGACTCGCCCCCTTCGAGCGAGAAGCGTTTCTGGCCTACGTAGCGGGTGTGCAGGTAGCGCTCCAGGGTTTCGGCCGCGGTGAGCCGCTCGAGGATGCGCTTCTGCTGATCGACCGTGAGTCTCGCCTTGCCATGCACCGGCTCGAAGCGCGCCTGCAGCCAGCGTTTCTGCGCCGTGTCGGTGAGGTACATGTACTCGACGCCCACGGTGCGGCAATACGTCTGACGCAGCGCCTCGAGGATCTCGCGCAACGTGGCCGTCTGCTTCTCCAGCCCGCGGAAGGAGCCGACGTTGAACTCGCGGTTGAGGTCGGCTTCCGTGAGCCCGTACGTGGCCGGCTCGAGCTCCTCGACGCGCGGCTTCTCGTGCATCTTCAGGGGGTCGATGTCGGCCACACGGTGCCCGAGGAAGCGGTGCGCGTTGATGAGCTGCAGCACGCCCACCTGGCGCTGGCCATCGTCGGTACCGGCCTTGACGAAACGCACCGGCCCCATCTTGGCCATCTGCTCGAACGCAGCGCGGATCGGGGCGTGCGGCACCTCCTGCTCTGGCCCTGGCCCCTGGCGCAGAGCGTCGAAATAATGCCGCCACTCTTCGGGGACCGAATCCGGATCGGCGAGATAGTGCTCGTAGAGCTCCTCGACGAACGGGGCGTTGGCCCCGAAGAGGACGGTCGTGTCCTGGAATTCCTTGTACATGGGGATTCTCTCTTTCAGGCTCGAGCCTGTATTCCGATCATACGGCGCTTCAGCCCCGAGCTTCCAGCGGCACGACGTCGCGGCGCGGAGCACCGACATAGAGCTGACGCGGACGGCCGATCTTATATTCGGGATCGGTGATCATTTCTTCCCACTGCGTGAACCACCCCACCGTGCGCGCGAGCGCGAAGATGCAGGTGAACATCGAGGTCGGGATACCGATGGCACGCTGCACGATGCCGGAGTAGAAGTCCACGTTGGGGTAGAGCTTCTTCTCGACGAAGTATTCGTCTTCCAGCGCGATCTTCTCCAGCGCCATGGCCAGCTTGAAGAGGCGGTCGTTTTCCAGCCCCAGCTCCTGCAGCACCTCGTAGCAGATCTTGCGCATGAGCTTGGCGCGCGGATCGTAGTTCTTGTAGACGCGATGGCCGAAGCCCATGAGCTTGAAGGGATCGTTCTTGTCCTTGGCCCGCTTGATGTACTCGCCCACGCGCGAGACGTCGCCGATCTCCTCGAGCATGCGCAGACAGGCCTCGTTGGCGCCGCCGTGCGCCGGCCCCCACAGGCAGGCGATGCCGGCGGAAATACAGGCGAAGGGGTTCGCGCCGGAGGAACCGGCCAGGCGCACGGTGGAAGTGGAAGCGTTCTGCTCGTGATCGGCGTGCAGCGTGAAGATCACGTCCATGGCGCGCACCAGCACCGGGTTGGGCTCGTACTTCTCGCAGGGCGTGCCAAACATCATGTGCAGGAAGTTCGCGGCGTACGAGAGGTCGTTGCGCGGATACATGAAGGGCTGGCCCACGTTGTACTTGTAAGCCATGGCCACGATGGTGGGCATCTTGGCCACCAGACGGATGAAGGAGATCGTGCGGTGCTCGGCGTCGCCGAAATCGAGCACGTCGTGGTAGAAAGCCGAAAGAGCCCCCACCACCCCGACCATCACCGCCATGGGATGCGCGTCGCGGCGAAAGCCGGTGAAGAAACGGTTCATCTGGTCGTGCAGCATGTTGTGACGCCGCACGCGGTTGTCGAAGTCTTCCAGTTCGGCCTTGGAGGGAAGCTCGCCGTTGCGCAGCAGATAGGCCACCTCGATGAAGGAGCACTGCTCGGCCAGCTGCTCGATGGGATAGCCGCGGTAGAGGAGCTCCCCTTTGTCTCCGTCGATGTAGGTGATGGAAGAGCGGCAGCTCGCGGTGGAGAGAAAACCGGGGTCGTAGGTGAAATGCCCCGTCTCGGCCCCGAGCTTGCGGATGTCGATCACGTCGTTGCCGAGCGTGCCCGAGAGGATGGGATAGTGATATTCCTTGCCGTCGATGACGAGCGTCGCCTTGCGTTCCGTGCTCATGCGTTTTCTCCTTGATTTTCGAGGGATCCCCGTCCCTCTTCACCCATCAGGCGCGTGCGTCGATGCCTTCTCACGCCGCGCAGTTTCTCGACCATCCCGACCCAGCGTGGCGACGGAATGGGTCGGGTACCGTTGACGAGGGCCCAGAGTTCATGGTCTTCCAGTGCCAGCAGCTCTTCCAGAATTGCGAGTTCCTCGTCGTCGAGCCGCTCGAACTCGACCGCCAGGAAATCCTGGAAGATCAGGTCGAGTTCGAGCAGGGCCCGCCGGCAGTGCCAGCGGATCCGTCCCTTGGGGCTCGTCATACCGCACGCGAGACCATCAGCTCCTTGATCTTGCCGATGGCCTTGGTGGGGTTGAGATGCTTGGGACAGACGTCGACGCAGTTCATGATCGTATGGCAGCGGAAGAGCCGATACGGATCGTTGAGATCGTCGAGCCGCTGGCTGGTGGCCGTGTCGCGCGTATCGGCGATGAAACGGTAGGCGTTCAACAACCCGGCCGGGCCGACGAACTTGTCCGGGTTCCACCAGAAGGACGGACAGGAAGTCGAGCAGCACGCGCACAGGATGCACTCATAGACGCCGTTCAGCTCCTCGCGCTCCTCGGGCGTCTGCAGGCGCTCGCGCTCGGGTGGAGGATCGTCGTTGATGAGATACGGCGTGATCGAATGGTACTGCTTGAAGAACTGCGTCATGTCGACGATGAGGTCGCGGATCACCGGCAGGCCCGGCAGCGGCCGCAGCACGATGGGCTGTGTCAGGCTGTCGATGTCGGTGAGGCAGGCCAGACCGTTCTTGCCGTTGATGTTCATCGCATCCGACCCGCACACCCCTTCGCGACAGGAGCGGCGGAACGACAGCGAATCATCCTTGGCCTTGAGGCGCACCAGCGCCTGCAGCAGCTTTTTGTCGGTCGGCTCGAGCTCGACCGAAATGTCTTGCATGTAGGGTTTCTGATCCTTGTCGGGATCGTAGCGATAGATGCGGAACTGCACCACTCGGGTCATGGTCGGTTCTCCCGCCGGTCAGTACGTGCGCTTGGCAAGCGCGATGGGTTGGGTGTCGGGGTTGAGCGGCTTGAGATTCACCGGCTTGTACACGAGCCGGTTGCCGTCACGGAACCACAGGGTATGCTTGAGCCACTCCTTATCGTTGCGCCCGTTGGGGAATTCGGGGGTGTCGGGACAATCGTCGCGCACGTGCGCCCCGCGGGATTCCTTGCGCGCCGCCGCCGAGATCATCGTCGCCTTGGCCACCTCGATGAGATTTTCGAGCTCGAGCGCCTCCATGCGCGCCGTATTCCACACTTTGGAATGGTCGCGGATGGCCGTACGACGTACGCGTTCCTCGACCTCGAGGATCTTCTGCACGCCTTCCTCGAGCATGTCCTTGAAGCGAAATACGCCGGCGTGTTTCTGCATCGTGCGCTGCAGCTCGAGCAGCACGTCGGCCACCGGCTCGCCTTCTTTCTGGTTCTCGAGACGCGCCAGGCGCGCGAGGCTCGGCTCGGCCGCATCCTTGGGCAGCTCACGCAGCGTGAGGTTGCCGCTCTTGATGTCGGCCACGGCAGTCTCGGCCGAAGCCTTGCCGAAGACGAGCAGGTCGAGCAGCGAGTTGGTCCCCAGACGGTTGGCACCGTGCACCGACGCGCAGGCGCACTCGCCGGCGGCATAGAAGCCGGGGACCGGCGCGTTCGGGTCGCCATCCTGGGGCATCACCACCTGGCCCTTGTAGTTGGTCGGAATGCCACCCATCATGTAGTGGCAGGTGGGCACGACCGGAATCGGCTCCTTGATCGGGTCGACCCCGGCGAACTGGATGGAGATCTCGCGGATGCCCGGCAGCCGCTTCATGATGATCTCGGGCGAGAGGTGCGTGATGTCGAGCAGCACGTAGTCCTTGTTCGGCCCGCAGCCGCGCCCTTCGTTGATCTCGGTGACCATGGCGCGGGCGACGACGTCGCGCGACGCGAGATCCTTGAGGTTGGGCGCGTAGCGCTCCATGAAGCGCTCGCCGTTGCAGTTGCGCAGGATGCCGCCTTCGCCGCGCACGCCCTCGGTGATGAGCACGCCGGCGCCGGCAACACCCGTGGGGTGGAACTGCCAGAACTCCATGTCCTCGAGCGGGATGCCTGCGCGCGCGGCCATTCCCAGGCCATCACCGGTATTGATGAAGGCGTTGGTCGAAGAGTGGTAGATGCGCCCCGCCCCGCCGGTGGCGAAGATGGTGGCCTTGGCGTGGAAGATCGCCACTTCGCCCGTCTCGAGCTCGAGCGCCGTGACGCCGAGCACGTGCCCTTGGCTGTCGCGGATGAGATCGAGCGCCATCCATTCGACGAAGAAGTGCGTGCGCGCACGCACGTTGCGCTGGTAGAGCGCGTGCAGCATCGCGTGCCCGGTGCGGTCGGCCGCGGCGCAGGAGCGCATCACCGGCGCCTCGCCGTAGTTCATCGAATGCCCGCCGAAGGGACGCTGATAGATCTTGCCTTCGTCGGTGCGGTCGAACGGCATGCCGAAGTGCTCGAGCTCGATGACCACCTCGTTGGCCTTGCGCACCATGAATTCGATCGCATCCTGGTCACCCAGCCAGTCGGAACCCTTGACGGTATCGTACATGTGCCAGTGCCAGTGATCCGGCGTGGAGTTGCCCAGCGAGGCAGCCACCCCCCCCTGCGCCGCCACGGTGTGCGAGCGCGTGGGGAACACCTTGGTGAGTACCGCCGTGCGCAGCCCCGCTTCGGCCAGTTGCAGCGCCGCGCGCAGGCCGGCGCCGCCGGCACCGACGATCACGGCATCGAACGTATGCTTCGCGACTTTCACGGTCAGAGTCTCCACAGGATTTTGGCCGCCCAGCCGGCGTAGCCGACGAGCAGAAAGAGCGTGATGAGGTGCAGCGCCAGGCGCAGCCCCAGCGGCTTGACGTAGTCCATCCAGATGTCGCGCACGCCGACCCAGGCATGATAGGCAAGCGACATGAAGAAGAGGAAGGTGAGGAAGCGCATCAGCCCGCCCGAGAAGAGCGCCGACCAATGCTCGTAATCCATCTTGGGCAGCGTGAGCGCCGCGAAGGCGAACACGATGGTATAGAGCGCCATGTACGTGGCGGTGGCACGCTGGGCGAGCCAGTCGCGCAGACCGTAGTGGGCGCCGACGACGAGACGTTTTACCATAGCCAGACTCCCAGGATCACGGTGAGCGTGAGGCTGACGATCAGCACCAGCCGCGCACTCTGGCGCGCGGGCTCGAGCTCGATGCCCTTGTGCAGATCGAGCAGCAGGAAGCGGATGCCGGCGCAGAAGTGGTGCAGGTAGGCCCACAGCAGGCCGAAGAGGATCAGCTTCACCAGCGGATGGCCGACGATTGCCTTATAGGTGGCAAAGGTCTCGGGTGAAGACACGCTCAGGTCGAACAGATACAACAGGAACGGCAACAGCAGGAACAATCCGGCCCCGCTGATCCGATGCAGAATCGAGACGATCCCCGGCAACGGCAGCCGAATTTCCCGTAGGTCGAGAAACTTGGGCCGCGCCTTTCGTGCCACGCTTGCTTCGCTCATCGCGCTTGCTCCCTTGGTCACACACACGCGTCCGCCGTCGCGGACGCACCCTCGAAAAAACGGTGCTCGCCGACCCGGTGCTCAGGTCAGCTCGTTGTGGTAGTGGTATTGCGTGGTGAGATAGCGCCCGCGGCGCCATTCCACCGGCCGATCGTTGTAAGTATACGTCACGCGCTCCACCGACAGAAGCGGCGTTCCCTCCTTCACGCCCAGCGTCTCGGCCGCCATGCGGTCGGCGGCCACGGCGCGGATGTGCTCCTCGGCCCGCAGCATGCGCACCCCGAAGCGCGTCTCGAAGAAACTGTAGAGCGAGCCTTTCCACTCCTTGAGCGTGTCGAGCGTGAGCCCCTCGAACACCTCCCCGGGAAGGTAGATCTCGTCGAGCACCACGGGCTTGCCGGAAAACTTGAGCACGCGCCGCAGGATGATGATAGGATCGCCTACGGGAATTTGCAGCACACGCGCCGCCTCTTGTCCCGCCTTGGCGCGCCAGCAGTCGAGCGGCACGCTCTGCGGCTGGGTCAGGCTGCCGTCGTCGGGCACGAGCCGCAGAAAACGGAAGAACTGGCGCGGATCGTGGTGCGAGACCACAAAAGTGCCTTTGCCCTGCTTGCGCACGAGCACGTTCTCGGCGGCCAGCTCATCGACGGCCTTGCGCACGGTGCCTTGCGAAACGCCGAAACGGGCCGCCAGCTCCTGCTCGCTGGGAATGGCCTCGCCCGGTCGCCATTCGCCGGATTCCAGCGCCTGGACGATCAACGATTTGATCTGCCGATACAACGGACTGAAGGTGGGTGCATTCGAGGCCATGTTCGTTATTTCAGCACAAAAAGGATAGGACGTCTACCATGTCCACCGTCTTATATAAGATATAAGACATGGATTGACAAGCCCCAGCCGCCGGACTAGGATTCCAAGATTATCGTCCACCACGGAGAGCACCGATGAGCAAAGCCCCCGTTCGCGTCGCCGTCACCGGCGCCGCCGGTCAGATCGGCTACAGCCTGCTGTTCCGCATCGCCAGCGGAGAAATGCTGGGTAAAGATCAACCCGTCATTCTGCAGCTGCTCGACCTGCCCCAGGCCCAGAAAGCCGTCAAGGGCGTGATGATGGAACTCGAAGACTGCGCCTTCCCGCTGCTCGCCGGCATGATCGCCACCGACGACCCCAACGTCGCCTTCAAGGATGCGCAGATCGCCCTGCTGGTGGGCGCGCGCCCGCGCGGCCCCGGCATGGAGCGCAAGGACCTGCTCTCGGAAAATGCCAAGATCTTCACCGTGCAGGGCAAGGCGATCGCCGAACACGCCAACCCCGACTGCAAGGTGCTGGTGGTGGGCAACCCCTGCAACACCAACGCCTACATCGCGATGAAAACCGCCGAAAAAGTCGGCCGCGTCCCCTCCAAGAACTTCACCGCCATGCTGCGGCTCGATCACAACCGGGCACTCGCCCAGCTGGCGATCAAGACCGGCCGGCCGGTGTCGAGCTTCGAGCACATCGTCGTCTGGGGCAACCACTCCCCCACCATGTACCCCGACTATCGCTTCTGCACCTCCAACGGCGAGTCGGTCAAAGATCTCATCAACGACGAAACCTGGTACCGCGAAGTCTTCATTCCCACCGTGGGCAAACGCGGCGCGGCCATCATCGAGGCGCGCGGCCTCTCTTCGGCCGCCTCCGCTGCCAACGCCGCCATCGACCACATCCGCGACTGGTGGCTGGGCACGAACGGCCGCTGGGTGACCATGGGTGTGCCTTCCGACGGTTCCTACGGCATCCCCGAAGGGATCGTCTTCGGCTTCCCCTGTGTGTGCGAGAACGGCGAATACCGCATCGTCCAGGGGCTGCCCATCGACGACTTCTCCCGCGAGCGCATCCTCGCCACGCTCAACGAACTCATGGAAGAGCGCGAAGGGGTCAAGGATCTCCTCGGCTGAGGCAAACCCCGAACAAAGCGTGTATCATGAAGGCACGTCGCCGCGCATTGCGGCCGCGTGCCTTTTTCTCGTCCTTCGCAGTCTC